>CAMDBQ010000017.1 GCA_945889365.1 Legionella genomosp. 1
TCTCGACTGATGTGGGCGTTTCAATCGCATGAAACTTGGCCGTCGCGCCATCGGAATCAAGCTCATAAATCCCGTCCAGGAACAAAACATGAAAATGTATGTTCAAATTAAGAGCGCTTCTGCTGGTGTGACATAGGTTGGGTGCTTTACTGTCCATTGTATGGATTGCACGCTACCATTGAACACCATCGATGGCAATACTTAGGATCTTCGCTAAAATATGGGGTGGAACAGCTCAGGCTTTATATATAACTCACTTTATGGGTTAGGAAACAAAGCCCGGTAATCCAGCAAATCCCGTTAATCCTGAGTCATTTTTTTCGGCTTGGTACTGGAAGGGTAAGGCAACGTTTGCGGAGCAACGTAGGTCGCATTCCAACAGCCATTCATCTCAGCAAAGGCATTATTGAGCGAGATATTGAAAAACAAATCTCCGATCCAGACGGACCCATTGTCGTATATTGTAGCGGTGGCTTTCGCTGCGCGTTAGTCGATGACTGCTCTCAAAAACATCTACGCTAAGAAGAGTGTGTGTTCACTCGATTTGAACCATGCCTGGACTTTTTGCCGCAGAGCAAATTATGTACTATAGTTAAATTACAGAGTCAAAATGAAAGGATGTTGGTCATGCCAACCGAGCTTAAGTTAAAGGATGATGTAACTTATGTTGCAGAAAACTGTTTTCATTACAGCGATATCACAACTGACAAAGATATTGTGATAGCACGAAAAATCGCTGAGAAATATATTTTAAGTAGATCATCCCTGATGCCTGAACCCAGTTCAGAGGAGGCAGGAAATGACTTGTTATTATCCATATGGCGAAAAGAAGGATTATTGATAGGCAAGGAGCGTGCGCTGTTGAGTTCACTGCAGAAAGTTACAAAAGGAGAGTTTAAACAATCATTAATCCACTTATTTGAAAAACTGAAAGAAGAGGCTCTATTAGGAATAGAACAGAAAGCCTTATTTAAGAAAAATATAACATATTTCACTCAATTTAAAAATACAACCGTATTTGATGTAGTATTATCAAAAGAAAATCTGCCAACAGGAATCGAGTCAATCTCTAGAGGTGTTAAATTACTTGCTAGCTATGGTTTTGATGTTGAAAAGATACAAGAGAATATCGATACTAAGTTCTTAGACGATGTTTCAAAAGATTTAGAGAGGATAAACTCAGAACACTCTAAATGTGAAATCATTATTGTAGATGATAAGTGGCAAAATGATCCTGAAATACATAGGGGCATTGCCATGCGAGACAAGGCTCATAACAAGCACAATCATTCTGCGTTGATTATTACGGAAAGAGAGCTAGGGCTGTTAGCGAGCCAAGGGATTCGCTTTGATCTGACCAATGTTTATAAAATATCAACCTTAAGACATACAGGTGGTGATTTTGACGTATTAGCTCAACAAATCGGCGACCTTACCGCGGCTTGTAGTAAACAGGCATCTTGCTCTCTTAAAGAAATTGTTTTAAGAGAATGCTTCAGTGCTGGTTCACGAGATAAACAAGAGCTTATATTTCCAGAGCCAAGCCCATTGCATGCTGCCAGTAGTGATGTTGATGAGAGCCACACATCAGTTGATTTAGAAATAACGAACCCAGGTATGGTAGCTAATTCTGATTGCGTTTCAGATGAAGAAAGTCAAAAAAATATAGAAAACATATTTAAACCTTCGCATGGGCTTACAGCAGCTGAATGGGCTCGATTTAAAACACAATATACCTTATTGCAGACCAGAGGAGTAGTCTCTCAGAGAGATGAAGAGACAGTGGTGGATAATTCTGTGGCTTTAAACAAACTTAAAATGATCCTTCGCGAAAATCCAGATATTTCCACGAACATCCCCCATCTTATCATCAAAGGTTATTATGGCTACGTTACTCCTTATGCACTATCAGACGAACTCGGCGAACATGTTATGCGACCAGTCGATAGACGCGCAAATTCAGTGAGCAAGGCCTCGCCAGAATTACTGTATAAAGCCGTGCGTGTGCCAGTATTTGATACAGAAGAGGATGTTCAACATATAAAACGAGGGCGCGCTACGTAATTGCTGTTCTGATTAAATGGTTTCTTTTTTCCTCGCCAATCTCTTCATAATCAGGTGATATCAAGCGTACGGCTTTAGGAAAAAACAGACTAGCAGGTCTTCTTCTTACTTCCCATCGACCCATGCGCGTTGGATTATGTTCGGGTACTGGATTCACGGTATCATAGTATGCTTTTACAGATAGATGACGTAATAAAGGGGTTTGATCCAGAGCTGCTCGCATGCTATAGAGTACATTCACGTGATCAGGATCGCTCAGTGAAACATGCTTAATGCCTAGTGTTTGAGTGCGTATTGATAATTGTTTTAAGGTTTTATACTCAGGTGAGCCATGATCTCCTGTTGTACCATGAAGAAATGATCGAGCTTGCTGAGCTGTTGCTTCATCCAGTTCTGGGCCTGATAATAGACCGATAGGTTGTAATGTACTTGGATCAACTAACCCCTTATTAAGAAAACCCGCCCCTCCACATGCACGAATCACAATTTCATGAAATGAAGCCGCCTTCTTTTCAATGCATATTTTAGCCAGATGAATCAGTAACGAAGCATTTTCATCCTGCTGTTGCATTTCAAATCCATGGCGTATGGTTGAAAGCTTATAAATTTTACACCATAATTCATCTGGAAACATCTCTGGAGTGATGCTTTTTGCTGTTGTAGCAGTCATGACAACACCAATCCCGTTTTTTCTTAGATGAGCAGCATCTCGAGTTTGAACGGTTTGCAACACTTCCGGATCAGTGAAATAGCGATCTGGAATGATAATTAACTCGATTAACTTGTTCTCGCTTTCTGATGTAATACGACGAATCTGTTCTGAATGATATGAGCCATCTCCACTGTCTTGCACAACCAACGATTGGAATTCATCTGGAATGCTGCTTTCTATCTCTTCATCAGCGCTACCGAGACGAATAATATTTGTAAACACAATCGGAGTGATTTTTTCAGGCATTCTCTTAGACCTTGTTAGTTATGTGTTAGGGCTAGCAAACAGAACCCAAGAAGTGCATTATAGTGGGCTTGTTAAGTGCGCCCCCTATACCACCACCTACTTTGTTTTTTATAGGGTGAATTGTAACATAAATACACAAAAAAGCTACCCCTGCAACCCCATTGAATTATTTCAATAATCACATACAATCAACGCCATCATTAATCTTGGATAGATTGGCTTGGATATCAAAGGGACACTTGACTCGCTTAAAATAGATATCGACGGCATAAGCGACGAACCAACACGACATATTATTATCATTCTATCCAATCTCATTGAATATCTGTCCGCAGAAAATAAACAGTTGAACGAAGAGAACCAAGCGCTGCGGGACGAAAACAACAGATTAAAAGGCGAGCAAGGCAAGCCGAACATCCGCAAGCAGAGCAAGGACAAGCTGGATTTATCTACAGAGAAAGATCGAAAGCCACGAGGCAAACAGGCCAAGAAACCCAAGACCAGCAAGAAAGGAAAACTACCTATTGACCGAACTGAGCGTATTATCATAGCGCCGGACAAGCTGCCTGCAGATGCCATATTCAAGGGATATCAAACCGTATTTATTCAAGATATTGTCATCAAAACAGAGAATATTGCATTTGAAAAAGCAAAATATTATTCCCCCTCATTGAAGAAAACATTTTTAGCTGAATTGCCCCCTGGACATCAGGGTGCGTATGGCCCCCGGATTAAAGCGCTCGTTTTGGATCTGCATCAAAATGCTAAGATGACGGAGTCAGCCATACACTGTTTTTTAAAAAACCATGGAGTGCTCATATCCGCCGCAAGTATTTCTCGCCTGATCACAGATAAACACGAGCCATTTCATCAGGAAAAACAAGCGATTGTTCAAGCGGGTCTTGCATCATCTGCTTGTCAGCAAATGGATGATACCAGTGCGCGAGTTGCAGGTAAAAATCATTACACGCACATACTCTGCAATGCATTGTATACCGCTTTTTTTACCCGCAAAAGAAAAGACCGTCTGACTATATTGGAACTATTAACACGGGGTGAAATGAGGTTCCGATTCAATGATGAGACGATCACCTTGATGGCTCAGATGAAGCTATCAAAGAAATCTCAGCAGGCACTGGCCGATGCAAAACCATCTGAATTATTAAATCGAATGGAGATTGATGCGCTTCTTGTCCAATTATTCCCTAACCCAAAGAAGCATCAAACTAGCCGCCGTATTATTTTAGAAGCAAGTGCCATCATCGCTTATCAGCGGTTACCCGAAGCGATTTCATTATTACTCGTTGACGATGCACCTCAATACAAACAAATTACCAAATCATTGGCTTTATGCTGGATTCATGATGCACGTCATTATAAAAAACTAGCCCCACAGATGCCTTGGCATGAAAACGAACTGAAAACGTTTATGGATGGTTACTGGGATTTTTATCACAAACTACTGGATTATAAACAGGCACCCACAAATGAGCTGGCGCAAGTATTAACAAAGGAATTTGAAACTCTGTTTACAACAAAAACAGGTTATACCCAACTGGATGAACGTATTAAAAAAACGAATATGAAGAAAGTGGAGCTACTCATGGTGCTGCTGCACCCAAGCATTCCGTTACATAACAATGGCTCTGAGCTGGGTGCCAGGGTTCAAGCTCGCTACCGCGATATCAGCTTACACAACATCAATGAAAAAGGCGTGGAAATTAAAGATACATTCATGACCATTGTAGAAACCGCAAAAAAACTCTCCATTAACCTCTATGACTATTTCTACGACCGAATCAGTGGAAATTACAGTATGCCTTCTTTGGCCGAGATGATTACTGGACAAAACCAGGTGGCTCTTCAAAATACCGGCTAAATTAGCACGTCAAAGCGACCGATTTTTCAAATGAAGTGCCTGCCATCTGATGACACCCTCATCCGCCCTTCGGGCACCTTCTCCCCGCGGGGAGAAGGGAGCACACACTGGCTCAGTGTAATTGAAATTGCATTACCCCTGCTTTTGGAGGGGATACCATATTTTTATACATTATATTTGATATATGTAACACCATGTATTATAATACACTGTATGATGCCTAAGGATTCAATTAATTGAACCATTTTAAAGTTAAACGATTTTCCAGTGAGGCTAAAAAAGAGAAAGTATCTGATGCTCTGTTGATTGATACCTTGAATGACTTTTTAAATATGGGGACAACCGGTCAACAAAAATTTTCATTAGGGGCAGGGCTCTATAAACTGAGATTAGCTGCTAAGGAAGGCAGGGGTAAAAGTGGTGGCTCAAGGAGTATCCTGGCGTTCAAGAACGATAGTAGAGTGGTTTGGTTGCACGTGTTTTCAAAAAACGAAAAAGGCAATGTGAGTATAAGTGAGCTTAAAAAATTAAAACTATTGTCTAATATTTTGTTGGAAATTCCAGGCAATGAAATTTCTAAATTGATTGAAATTGGCGAGCTATATGAGGTGAATGAAAATGTCTAACTTACAAGATACCATTAATGATATTGCGCACGGATTACACAGGTCCAATATTATTGATAAAAAAACGTTGAGAGATTTAACGGACGATGACATACCTGTTCTAGTTGAATATACAGGTGAAGATATTCATGAATTACGTAAAAAACAGAAGTTAAGTCAGTCTGTGTTTGCTAAATATTTGAATGTCAGCCCTGCAATGATCCGGAGCTTGGAGCAAGGGCAGCGTCATGCGCATGGGGCAATTCTAAAGTTGCTAAATATTGTTGAGCGCCATGGTATAGGTGCACTGATTTAAGCGGTTTTTTTGATACCGCAATAGATATCAGTTAAGGATAGGCATTAGGTACGGCATTAGGGGTAATAAAATGCACGGATGCACAAGGGCGGGTCTTTATTGTTGAGATGCAAATGAATTGGACCGATCATTTTAAACAACGCTTACTCTTTGGAACCAGTCAAGCATTCGTAAAACAACTAGAAAAGGGTGAGGAATATAAGTGTCTTCAGCCGGTTTATGGTTTAGGTATTGTCGCTGAAATTTATGAAAAAACAACATCTGAATGGTATCATCACTATCAATTGGTCAAAAAGAGTGATGCTGAGAATAGTCAGGGCTGTCCCATCAAAAGTGACGTTTACTTAGGCACTGATGTTAAAAGCTCGCACTGAACTGCTCCCTTCTCCCGTTTTGGGAGAAGGGTTGGGGATGAGGGTGCTTGGGTGTGGCTCGGTTTCGAGTAAATTTACGATTTTTTATTAAAATAATTTGACATAACGTACCGATTGATTTATCTAGCTATTTTTAATCGATTCACATGGATAGTTTGAAAATGAACACGGATGTATCAACAGCTTTTGAATCACATTTTGGTGTGTTAAATGATCCACGAATTAAACGGTCTAAATTATATCCTTTAACAGAGATTCTATTTGTCTCGACTTTAGCCAATTATGCCGCCAAGGCCAATTGATAAATCAATAAGTTAGCTACGTGATGATGGCTGCGGAGACCCTTCGAGACGGCGCGTTGAGTTTCAGTTTATAATGATAAAGAACGATTTTGCGCCTCCTCAGGGCGAACGGATCTTGGGGTGTTGGGATTTAAAAAGGCTAAAGTCCAGTCTATAATGTGTCTTAAAAAAATCCTAAATATATTTTGATTTAACCCTTGAAAGCAGGGCGGATGTCCCCATATAACTGTTAACAGCATTGTTTAAAAACGACGCTACCAAGAATAATGAATTTTAAGTTGTTGTAGGTTGGGCCTCGGCCCAACCTACATGTTTTGTAATGTCAATAAGGAGAAAATTAATATGAAAATTCGTCCTCTACATGATCGTGTTGTAGTTCGTCGTATGGAAGAAGAGCGTACTTCATCTGGTGGGATTGTGATTCCAGATAGCGCTGCTGAAAAACCAATGCGTGGCGAAATTGTTGCATTTGGTCCAGGTAAAGCATTGGAAAACGGTGATGTACGTGCCCTGGCTGTTAAAATGGGTGACGTGGTTCTGTTTGGTAAATATTCTGGTACTGAAGTTAAAATTGACGGCCAAGAATTAGTTGTGATGCGTGAAGATGACATCATGGGCGTAATTGAGAAATAAATGACTTCGTCATCCCGAACGCAAAGATCCCTCACGGCGTTCGGAATGACGTGATAATGTTGAATAACGGAGATAATTACAATGGCTAAAGAATTACGATTTGGCGACGAAGCTCGTCAACAAATGCTGGCTGGTGTGAACGCATTGGCTAATGCTGTACAAGTAACAATGGGCCCACGTGGTCGTAATGTTGTGTTGGAACGCTCTTATGGCGCCCCAACTGTAACTAAAGACGGCGTGTCTGTTGCGAAAGAAATTGAATTTGAAGATCGTTTCAAAAACATGGGCGCACAAATGGTTAAAGAAGTGGCTTCTAAAACTTCTGATACTGCTGGTGATGGTACAACTACGGCTACTGTACTTGCTCGTTCAATCTTGGTTGAAGGCCATAAAGCGGTTGCTGCTGGTATGAACCCAATGGATCTGAAACGTGGTATAGATAAAGCGGTTCTGGCTGTAACCAAACATTTGGAAGCCATGTCCAAGCCTTGCAAAGACAGCAAAGCTATCGCGCAAGTAGGTACGATTTCTGCTAATGCTGATGAAGCAGTTGGTTCTATCATTGCTGAAGCCATGACAAAAGTGGGCAAAGAAGGCGTCATTACTGTTGAAGATGGTAATGGTCTGGAAAATGAATTAACTGTTGTTGAAGGTATGCAGTTTGACCGTGGTTACATTTCTCCATACTTCATCAACAATCAACAAAACATGACAACAGAATTGGAACATCCTTTCATTCTGCTAGTTGACAAAAAGATCTCCAGTATTCGCGACATGTTGTCTGTACTTGAAGGCGTTGCTAAATCGGGTCGTCCATTGTTGATTATCGCTGAAGACGTTGAAGGCGAAGCGTTGGCAACTTTAGTTGTTAACAACATGCGTGGGATTGTTAAAGTATGTGCTGTTAAAGCACCTGGTTTCGGAGATCGTCGTAAAGCCATGTTGCAAGACATTGCTATCCTGACTAGCTCACTTGTTATTTCTGAAGAAATTGGCAAGAGCCTTGAAAGTGCTACTCTGGAAGACCTCGGTACTGCAAAACGCATCGTTGTTACCAAAGAAAACACCACAATCATTGATGGCGAAGGCAAAGCAACTGAAATTACTTCACGTATCGCTCAAATTCGTGCACAAATGGAAGAAACTACTTCTGATTACGACCGTGAAAAATTACAAGAACGTGTTGCTAAATTAGCAGGCGGCGTTGCTGTAATCAAAGTCGGTGCAGCTACTGAATTTGAAATGAAAGAGAAAAAAGCTCGCGTAGAAGATGCATTGCATGCAACGCGTGCTGCTGTTGAAGAAGGCATTGTTGCTGGTGGCGGTGTTGCGCTGGTTCGTGCTCAAAAAGCATTGGATGGTTTGAAAGGTGATAACCATGACCAAGACATGGGTATCGACATTCTGCGTCGCGCCATCGAGTCTCCATTACGACAAATCGTCGCTAATGCTGGCTACGAAGCGTCTGTAGTTGTAAACAAAATTGCTGAAAACAAAGGCAATTACGGTTTCAACGCAGCAACAGGTGAATACGGTGACATGGTTGAACTAGGTATCCTGGATCCAACCAAAGTAACCCGTACAGCATTACAAAATGCTGCATCTATTGCAAGCCTTATGCTGACTACTGAGTGCATGGTAGCTGATATGCCTAAGAAAGATGAAGGTGCTGGTGACGCTGGTGGTATGGGCGGTATGGGCGGTATGGGTGGAATGGGCGGCATGATGTAATTGCTCCCTTCTACTAAAAAAACCCGCCGTTTGGCGGGTTTTTTTTAGTAGTTGAGTCTTCGGCGTCGGATCTACGTGAATCATCTTTTTGTTAATTCAAAGAATCTCTGCTAGAATCCGTATAATAATTTCACTTGATCATTTAGGTCTTTATGAATAACCAAGCTGCACGTATCAATATGATTAAACAACAATTACGCACTGGAAACGTACTTGATGAACGCGTATTGGAACTTTACGAAAAGATTCCGCGACATGAATTTTTGCCTGTCAAATATCAGGGTTTTGCCTACTCCGACATACAAATCCCTCTGGCGCACGAACAATGCATGATGACTCCATTGGAAGAAGCTCTATTGTTGCAGTCCCTTGAGCTAAAAGGGCATGAAACTGTTCTGGAAGTAGGCACGGGAACCGGTTTTTTGGCTGCATTATTAAGCCGTTTGTGCGCAAAGGTTGTTAGCGTTGATTATTATGCTGATTTCACGTCAAATGCACGAAAAAAATTGGCCGAACATAAATGTTCTAATATTGAATTAGTTACAGGCGATGCATCTCAAGGATGGCTTGATCATGCCCCCTATGATGTCATTATATTTACTGGCGCAATGGAGTCGCTGACCGAAATCCAGCGTTTACAGCTATTACCTGGTGGAAAACTGTTCGCTATTATTGGCAAGTCGCCTGTGATGCGAGGTCAGTTATATGAACTGAATCACAATGATCAGTGGCACATGAGCGTTGTTTTTGAAACCTGTCTGCCGCCATTAATAGATAAACTCAAACAAAATAATTTCGTTTTTCAGGACAATACAACATGTTAAAACCATCTGTTGTGATCGCACGGGGAGTTCTATACAGTCTGCTAACCGCAGTTGTTGCCACGCCGTTGCATGCAACCGATTTGATGGATGTTTATCGCCAATCACTGGAAAACGATCCCCTATTTAAGGCCGCATAGAGCACCTATATGGCTCAAAGCGAAGCCCTTCCGCAAGCATGGTCTGCATTGTTACCACAATTAGGCGTCACGGCCAGGGCTGGTTATAATGTTTTAGATCAAACGTCGAACCGCATCCACCTTAAACAGCCCTATGCTAGCAATCAATGGCAAGTGAACGCATCTCAGGCCGTATTTAATTATCAAGCATGGTCTCAAGTACAACAAGCTGAAGCCTCCGTTAAAGCAGCGCTGGCTACCTTTAATGATGCAGCGCAAAATCTGATTCTCCGCTCGTCCGGCGCTTATCTGGATTTGTTGTATGCAAGAGACACACTAAACTTTGCTGATGCCAAGCATCGCGCGAATAAACGGCAGCTGGAACAAGCCCAACAACGATTCAATGTTGGCTTGGATGCCATTACATCTGTTTATGAAGCTCAGGCTGCTTATGACCAATCTGTTGCTCAAGTTATCTCGGCTAAAAACAACCTCATTAACAAAGGTGAGGGCTTAAGTAAAATCACCAATCATATCTATGATCACATCTCAATGCTTCGAGATAGTAGAATCCCACTGATTAATCCGGAGCCCAACAATGTCGATGACTGGGTAGCTACCGGGCTAAAACAAAACTACAATTTATTCGCAGCAAAATTCAGCTTGCAAGCGGCAAGAGATAACATTAAGGCTCAGACAGCTGCAAATTTACCTACATTTGCTATACAAGGTTCAACGGCTACAATACATAATGATTCGGGCAATACCCAGTATGGTACTCCAAGCGGGCTTACTGCTAATATTCTGATTCCGACAAAGCAAACAATGGCCGGCGTTGCATTAACCATGAATTTCCCGGTATTTCAAGGCGGCTTGGTTATGTCGAAAACCAGACAAGCACAATTTAATTTCCAAACATCCAGTGAGCAATTGGAAAAGGTTTACCGTGATGTGGTGGTAAACAGCCGAATAGCATTTAACACCATTATTGATGGTCTCAGCAAAGTAAAAGCCGATCGTCAAACCATCATATCACAGAAGAATTCATTGGAAAGTGTCGAAGCACAATATGGAGTTGGAACCCGTACCATGACCGATGTGGTCAATGCTCAACAACATCTATTTGAGGCGCAACAGCAGCTGGCCGCAGATCAATATGGTTTAATTAATGCTTTCCTAAATTTAAAATATTTAGCTGGGTCGTTAACCGTAACCGATCTTGAGGAAATTAATTCCTGGCTGGCAACAACTCGCGTCGATGGCCTACCGCCTCAATATAAACACCGGAGTTAATGCTGTAATATGACATATGTACCTTCAGTAACTGAAAAAAAACTATTGCACTACACAGGCAAAGCCATTGCTGACTTCAACATGATTCAGCGGGGCGATCGCGTTATGGTGTGTTTATCCGGAGGTAAAGATTCATTTACCCTCTTGACCTTACTGCATACGCTCCGTCGCCGTTCAAACAACAAGTTTGAAATATTTGCATTCACATTGGATCAAGCGCAACCCGGTTGGGATGACAGCAAACTACGAAACTGGCTCGAAGATCGGTCAATTAAATATGAAATTTTAACTCGAGATACCTACAGCATTGTAAAAGATAAAATCCCTGAAGGTAAAACGTATTGCTCGCTGTGTTCAAGATTGCGTCGTGGAATTATCTATCGCTATGCGGAAGAAAATGGCTATACCAAAATTGCACTGGGTCATCATCGTGATGATTTAATTCGCACGTTGATGATGTCCATATTGTATAACGGCGATATTCGTTCAATGCCGCCAAAATTATTGAGTGACAATAAGAAGCATATTCTGATTCGGCCAATGTGCTATGTTCAAGAAGCAGATATAATTACGTATGCCAATGTACAAGAATTCCCTATCATTCCGTGCACTTTATGTGGTTCACAAGATAATCTGGCACGTAAACGGATTGGTAAGCTGATTACGCAATTGGCGGAAGAAAATCCCAAAATACCAAGCAATATATTGCATGCGTTACAAGCCATTAAACCTAGCCAGTTAATGGATCAGGATCTGTGGAATTTTAGGCAGTTAGAAAACGAGCTGGTGAATTCCAACCACCAGTCTGATGAAGCGATTTTTTCAGATGAGAGTTTTTTCAACCATGATTGAGACACTTAGCACCCAGTTTCGAAAATTGCGCGTTTATAGAAAACGCACCTTTAAGTTCGATTTTATTGCAGCCATAGTTGTATTTTTAGTGGCAATTCCCTTGTGCTTGGGTGTTGCACTGGCCTCTGGAACCCCACTGTTATCAGGTGTCGTGAGCGGTATCATTGGGGGCATAGTTGTCGGGTGCTTGAGCGGTTCCCATGTTAGCGTCAGTGGACCGGCCGCGGGCATGGCTGCCGTGGTGATTGCAGGCGTTGCACAACTGGGTGATTTTAATGTCTTCTTGCTGGCCTTGTTTTTGGCTGGTGCTATACAAATGCTGTTGGGTATATTGCGCGCGGGTTTTATCGCTGAGTATATCCCGTCTAGTGTTGTGCAAGGCTTGCTATGTGCCATTGGCATTTTGTTGATTGTGAAGCAATTGCCATTAGCCTTTACCCATGCGGCCAATCTTGCTGAACTTAAAACACATTTATTAGATATGACAGAAGGCATCGAAATTAATGATTTATCGTTTCATATCAATAGTGGAGCGACGCTGATTTCTGTATTATCCATCGCCATTTTAATTTACTTCGATAAATCCACGTTCTCTTTGATAAAAGCCATTCCAGGGCCTATTGTCGTGGTTATTGTTGGCGTTATCCTCAATGAATATTTTGTCTTCAGTAACTCCCTGCTTGCACAAACCACTCCTCAATTGGTTCACATACCGAGTCATAGCAGCTTCAATGATCTCTATGCAAACATGAGCGCTCCTGCCTGGTCTGCATGGTCTAATCCTAAAGTTTATTTTTATGCGGCTTTATTGGCAATTGTTGCCTCATTAGAAAGTTTGCTTAACATCAAAGCCGGTGAAAAACTGGATAAAACACGACGCTACTGTTCCAAGGACAAAGAGTTGTTTGCACAAGGTGTTGGCAATATGTTTGCCGGGCTATTTGGCGGTATTCCAATTACCTCAGTGATCGCTCGTACATCCGTTAATATAGAGACGGGGGCAAAAACAAAGTTTGCTACAGTATTGCACGGAATTTTGATTCTTTTTGCGGTTCTGTTGATACCCAGGGCGCTGAATAAAATTCCTCTGTCGTCGTTAGCTATTATTTTGATCTACACCGGTTATAAACTAACTAAACCTGCGATTTATCAAACCATGTACCGTCAAGGTTTAGAGCGATTCATCCCTTTTGTTGTTACTTTAATCAGTATTGTTGCGCTCAATTTGCTTGCCGGGATCATGATTGGTCTTGCTGTCAGTTTGTTTTTTATTCTGAAATCAAATAGCCAGGTTCGTATGGATATCATTAAAGAGATCTATCCGAATGGAATCACCAGCCGATTGGTACTGCCACAACAGACCACGTTTCTGAATAAAGCATCCTTGGTCGCAGAACTTGATTCTATTCAAAAAAAATCACAATTGATTATTGATGCGCGTTACTCAGATTATATTGATAAAGAAATCATAGAATTCATCAACGACTTTAAAGAATCTCAAGCGCCGCATAGGCAAATTTCTTTGAACCTGATTGGCTTCAAAGATCGTTACATGATTCATAACTATATTGATTTTATTAATGTCACCACCTACGATGTTCAATCAATTTTGGCACCACATCAAGTATTGAATATTTTGCGTGAGGGAAATCAACGCTTTTTAAAAGACACTTGTATTCATCGCAGTTTGAAAATTGATATCAAGCATACCGCGACAACGCAGCACCCGATTGCTGTAGTATTAGGTTGCATCGACTCCAGGGTTCCGGTTGAAACGATTTTTGATATGAGCTTTGGTGATCTGTTTTGTATACGCATTGCTGGGAACGTGGTTAATGATGATGTCCTGGC
>CAMDBQ010000018.1 GCA_945889365.1 Legionella genomosp. 1
AGCATGGCCACAGCAAGAAAAACATTATTCAATAACAACGCACTTTCACGCGAAACAGGAGAGGGGTTATCGTGACGCTGCAAGGTTTGCGCACGCACTGCAAACAACAATAACGATCCTCCAATCACTAGAAATAAGAAGATTAAAATATATAAACCACGTTGTGGATCAACAGCAAATGCATGCACTGAGGTTAATACACCTGAGCGTACTAGAAAAGTACCAATTAAACTTAAAGAAAAAGCACTGATCGCCAGCAGCAATGTCCAAGCAACAAATTGTTGACGCTGTTCACTAACCACCAATGAATGCAACAACGCAGTACCTACAAGCCACGGCATAAAAGAGGCATTCTCAACTGGATCCCAAAACCACCAACCACCCCAGCCTAATTCGCGATAAGCCCACCAGCTCCCCAAAGTGATACCTGCCGTCAAACAACACCAAGCAGCCAATGTCCATGGACGTGCCCACTTCGCCCATGACGATTCAATATGTCCCATCCAAAGCGCTGCAATCGCAAATGCAAACGCTACTGAAAAACCAACATACCCCATATAAAGCATCGGCGGATGAAACAAAAATCCGGGATCTTGCAATAAAGGATTCAGATCGCGTCCTTGACTGCTCAGACTAGTAAATTGACGTAGAAATGGATTGGACGTCATTAATAAAAATAGAATAAACCCAATGCTCAAGCCGCCTAGCACCACCAGAACCCGAACACGGAAGCCTTCCTCAAGACGTTGACTAAAGACACTTACAACTAACATCCATAAGCTTAAAATGGCTACCCACAGCAGCATGGAGCCCTCATGTCCGCCCCAGACAGCGCATAGTTTATAAAACCAAGGGAGTGACAAACTTGAGTTGGTGAGGACGTAGATGACGGTGAAATCATCATTTAAAAAACAGGCTGTAAGACAGCAATAGGCCAGAGCGACAAAGGCGAATTGTCCGCATACATAGACGCGCGCGGATGCTTGCCAGTCGGGTTTATTTAACCATAAACCGAGGGTTGGGATGGTCACTAGCATTACTGAGAACAACAGTGCTAGAACGAGTAAAAATAAACCGAGCTCAGCAATCATGTTTGATTATTCCCTCGTACATACATTGATATGTTCATGCGCGATCCTTCGCCTCTACATCTTTCAACGCATTCCTAACTTCCGGCGGCATATACTTTTCATCATGTTTCGCAAGCACCGTAGACGCCTTAAAATGCTGGTTATCAATCAACCCACCCTGGGCTACAATCCCCTGCCCTTCCCGAAATAAATCAGGCAAAATTCCGCGGTACTCGACATCTACCGTGTGTTTATAATCGGTGATTTTAAAATGCACGGTTAGATCACCCGGCTCACGCACAATACTGCCAGGAACCACCATGCCTCCCGCACGAATCGCATGTGTGCCGGTCGCTTCGCCCTGTGCAATTTGAGTCGGGGTATAAAATAAACTGATGTTTTGTCGCAACGCATACAAAACCAAAGCCAGTGCAATACTAACGACGGTCAGCAGCAATACAATTATTCCAATTTTGCGTTTGCGTGCAGGCTTCATGATTGTTTGAACCACTGTCGTAATAATCCATGGGTGCGCTGACGTTGCCATTTGATAGACAACACGTTACATGTCAACACCAAAAACACCCATCCATAAGCTGGCCAAATGTAGATTGAATATCCATTCATAGCAAACCAATGCAGAAATGCAGTCATACGGCTCCCTCTTCAATTAACGTTTTGACCCAGGTTTGACGACGTTCACGCAACAATACTTCATTCCGTGCTCGTAGTAAAACAACCACGAGGCAATACAGGGAAAAACCAATCAAGGTTAATATCAAAGGATATAACATGTTGGCATCGATTTTAGGCTTGGAAAAAACAGACAGAGTTGAACCTTGGTGCAGCGTATTCCACCAATAAACTGAATAATGAATAATCGGCAAATCAACCAAACCGACCAAGGTTAAAATCGCAACAATTTTATCGCCTTGTTCTTTATTCTGATACGCATTACCGGTAGCTAAAATAGCAGCATACAAAAATAACAAAATTAGTTCCGAGGTTAAGCGTGCATCCCAAACCCACCAGGTACCCCACATCGGTTTACCCCAGATGCTGCCCGTAATCAATGCCAACAACGCCATGCTAGCCCCTGTTTGAGCGAGAATATTTAACATCAAACCCGCCAGTTTGATTCGCCAAACCAGCAATAAGACAGCAAGAAAGCCCATGCCTGCATACAGTGACATCGACAAAAATGCGCAAGGAACATGAACATAAATAATGCGAAAAGCATCACCCTGCTGATAATCAGCTGGCGCGAAAACCAACCCCCAGAGCAGGCCAACAAACAAGACTAACCCCGCACACACGGCAAGCCATGGAATCAGACGACCAGTGAGGTTATAAAATGCCTTCGGCGAGGCTAATTGATATAATAATTTCCACATAGATAATAATGCAGTCAGTAAAAGACGAGTATTTTACCATTTAATTGAAGATCTGTCAGTAAGTGCTAGACTAAAGTATATCTGTCTTCTTTGCGCTAACCGAGCCGCGGCTCGGACTAACCTCACACTGATAAGGGATTATCCATGAGAAAATTATATTATTTAAGTCTGCTTTTG
Source organism: Legionella genomosp. 1 (assembly GCA_945889365.1). Classification (GTDB taxonomy): domain Bacteria; phylum Pseudomonadota; class Gammaproteobacteria; order Legionellales; family Legionellaceae; genus DDPF01. Next base: position 2,642 of record CAMDBQ010000018.1, read on the forward strand.
CTTTCCTGCAACAGCTTCGCAGATACCCGAGAAATCGCCATCACCATTGACGACTTACCCCTGGTTGCATCGCAAATGAATTCTCCAGGCAACATACAACGTTCCACCGAGCGTTTTATGCGGCTCATCCAAATCCTCGCGGACAATAAAGTTCCTGCAACAGGTTTTGTGATTGCTGGTGCTATAGAAAGAGGCCAATGGAATTTTCTGGAAAAATTTCGCAGCGCGGGCTTCATGCTCGGCAACCATACCTATTCGCACTATAATTTAAATAGCATAAGCGCGGATAAATACATTGCCGATCTTGAGCGCGCCGATAACATTCTCGCGCCAATATTAACCGAACCAAAATATTTTCGTTATCCCTATCTCGCGGAAGGAAACAGCCAATCAAAGCCCAAAGTTCTAGAGTACCTCACAGCCCATAATTACATCGTTGCTCCAGTAACCGTTGATAGCAAAGATTATAAATTTAATGAGCGGCTATATAAAATTCCGTACAGAATGAGAACTATGTATTTGAACAAACTGAAAGGCGATTATCTTGCTTTCATCTGGAAGCAAACCCTGCTCGCGGAAAAGCACGCAGGGGGGCAAACTGTCAAACAAATACTGTTAATCCATGCCAATGTGCTAAACAGCTATGTGCTTGATGATATTATTAAAATGTATAAAGACAAAGGATATAGGTTTATCACACTGACTGAGGCTCTGCAAAATCCCGCGCCGGTGCTGTCTTTACCAGTAGCTGAGAAAACAGAGAGTGCGCTTTTACCCATTACGGCTATGTCTCCAAAGTAACGGGGTAACCTCATGACCAATCGAAGGCAAATTGAAGATGAAATCCATGCCCGCGGATTCTGTATTGTGGATAACTTTCTTACCGACAATCATTACAAAGAGATGTGCACCACCATCCGTTCACTGCACAGAGATAACTCATTAAAATCGGCGAAAATTGGCCAAAAGACAGGGGCAACACATGCGCCTGACATTCGTAATGATCAAATATATTGGCTGGATGAAGCAATGCCCAACACGGCAGTCAAAGCCTGGTTTACTGAAATTGATAACATCCGAATTGCCCTGAACCAATCCTTATTTCTGGGCTTAAACAACATCGAAGCCCACTTCGCCGTATACCAACCTGGGAGTTTTTATAAAAAACACGTAGACCAATTTGCAACAAACCTGGATAGGCGTATCTCATGCGTGTATTACATGAATGAACATTGGCTGCCGGAACATGGGGGTGAATTAACACTGTATAACTTGGATGACCAACCGCAAATCAATATCGAACCGTGTGGCAATCGCCTGGTTTGTTTTAACAGCGACCTACCACACGAAGTCAGCACTGCGCATCATATTAGATACAGCATTGCGGGTTGGTTGAAGGTAAGGCCGTTGCATTGAGAGCGTAGTAATGAACATCGAGCATATTGCCGGAGCTTAGCCTTGTCCATTTCCCTCTCCCCAACCCTCTCCCGGCGAGGGCGAGAGGGCTGTTCCGAGTAATCAATAGTTCCGTGATTCTTACTCATTGGGGCATAGTCTACGAGAAATATGTTTGCAATGCATCTGCAAACCCTTAGTCTTTTGATTCGTCGTTATCTAACTGCTCCCGAATGGCACTCACGTCAGCTTCCAGCGCCTGTTCTACCAGTTCTTTTAATGTTGACTCGGGCATGCTGCCAGCTTCTGAGTAAATGGCGATGCCTTGCTTAAACACCATTAAATGAGGGATCGAGCGAATATTAAATGTTTCTGCCAGCTCAGGTTCACTCTCGATATTAATTTTAGAAAACGCAACACCAGGATTTAATGCTGCAACACGTTCATAAACAGTAGCAAATTGCTTGCATGGCGCGCACCATGTCGCCCAAAAATCAATAAAAACAACGTCATTGGTTTGAATCAACGCTTCAAATTCATCACTGCTTACTGCCAGAACCGTGCTTTCTTCTGCCATAATATCTACTCCCCAAGAACCGTCAAAATACGATCAAAAATAGTATCAACACTACCCTCTCCAGAGATCCGATGGAAGGCAGGTGCTTGATCATTGTTTTGATTAGCCCAAGATTGATAGTAATCAATCAAAGGCTCTGTTTGTTCATGATAAATGTCCAATCGTTTACGGATAATTTCTTCTCTATCATCATCACGTAAAACCAATGGATCACCTGTTTCATCGTCTGTACCCACTGTTTTGGGTGGATTATACTGAATATGATAAATTCGCCCTGATCCCGGATGGACACGTCGACCACTAATGCGCTGAACGATTTCTTCATCAGGAACCGCGATTTCAATCACGTGATCAAGAACAATACCTGCCTTTCTTAATGCGTCGGCTTGTGGAATCGTACGCGGAAAACCATCCAGCAAAAATCCCTGACGACAATCATCTTGTTTCAATCGTTCTTTTACCAAACCAATCATGATGCCATCTGACACCAATTGACCTGCATCCATAATTTTTTTGGCACTTAACCCAAGCTCACTGCCAGCCGCAATGGCTGCTCGCAGCATATCGCCCGTTGAGATTTGCGGTATATTAAATGATTTCATCAATCGCAATGCCTGCGTGCCTTTACCCGCGCCAGGACCACCCAGTAACACCAATCGCATCTGTCCCATCAATAAACTCCTGAAAAAATAACGCTATTTATGACACGTAGCCAACTGTGCCCTATAAATCTGTGCACGCGCTGCAACCTTGCGCGCAACAGGAGGAAGCCAGCTTTTTCCCACATATGTTTTTCGTTGATAACCACCAATACCTTCATGATAGGCAAGATACAAGGCATATGCATCATCTCGTGGAATACCTGCACGGCGATTAGCCTGATTAGCATACCAGCCAATAAAATCGACGCCATCAGCAAAACTATCGCGAGATGCCCACATGCCACCATCTGATTTTCTATAAAGATCCCATGTGCTGCGTAATGCTTGAGAGTATCCATAGGCTGTTGAAGGCCTTCGCCATGGAATGATCCATAATAACTTTGTTCGTGGCGGCTCGGCTTGCGCATCAAACTTTGATTCCTGATGAATGATTGCCATTTGTACTGCAACAGGAACATGCCAGCGTCGCTGTACATCCAACGTATCACTATACCAGCGAGGGTATTGCCTGAAAATATGGCAAATATTGTTCACGTCACTAGGGGGCACGCTGACACAGCCTGATAATATAAGATAGGCAATGGGCAGTATAAATAATTTTCTAAACATAATCTGTAGCATCCGTTGATGTTTGTGATTCAGATCCAAAGCAAAGCGCCATAAATAAAATAAAGAAATAACCAGTGCCTGAGTAATACAATAACGAATCGGATAAATTACCCGCCAGAAAAGGCAATAACACCGCCAAGGCAACAGGACGTAGTGATGTGAGTCGCCAACTGGAAACAAACAAGCTGGCAAGGAATAAGGCCAGTGCGAAACAGCCTAACAAACCAAATTCAGAAGCCACCAACCAATATTGACTGTGAGGTTCCATCAATTTTGTTCCTCGCGTGGGGATGGGATTTTCTTCGTGATAGATGTGGCTAAAGCTCGCCGCACCATTACCAACCCACGGGTGTCGTTTAAATAAATTATACGCATAATCATGAAACTGCAATCGATAGCCAATGGCCGTATCTTTTTCATTGTTCTTATAAAGATGGTAATCACTTACCGCATGATTAACCGCGTCATGCATAACTGGACTGTAATAAAACGTAACCACCACCAAGGTACAGCCTAACAAAATACCCACCCATGCTTGACGCCAAGAAAATAATTGCAGCATCAATAACACCAAAAGCAACAAGTAAACCACATAGCCTGTCCGTCCATTGTTAACAAATAGCACATGGTAACTAAACAGCGCCGTCAAGACCGCATACAAAATACGCATTTTTCCGCGTTGTTGATAAAATAACAAACCAGACAAATAGGCTGCAAAAGCCATCATATAACCAGTCATGATGTGATTGCGGAATATTCCTCCTGCCTCCACGTCATTCAGGGAATAAACCCCTGCATACATGAGAGTAGAGACGACAAATGTAATCAGCATCGCTAACAAAAATCCATGCAACCCAAGATGACGGGCATAAGCATCGCGAAAACCAACGGCCAGGATAGGCAAATAAAGTAATTTACTGTATTTTTCAATCTCATTCATTTTTTCACGCAACGTAGCAGGCCCCCAGATCGAAGCAAGGACCGCAACAAAAAACAAGAGTAGCGCCGCTTTACACCAGGGCTGGGAAATCACGGCCAATAAATCGCGTCGATAAACAGGGGAAAAAACAATCAAGCCAAGTGATGCAACAATTAAAATACTTTTAGCCGATGAGCTCAGTGGCAGAGCCAAAAGTGTGGCTGCCAGAAAAAATGCAACCCAAGTTTGAACCGGCCAGTTGCGCCATGCTGTTCCACCACACGTCATCCTGGACGCAGTGAAGGATCTCCCTGATTTGGCACAATGCTGATTTGACGGATGTTTTAGATCGGCCCTACACCCAGGAGATCCCTCGCTTCTCTCGGGGTGACGTGAGGCCCTGCGTTTGGCAGTCATAGGTAACATTGAACAAGATCCTTTTAAGGCAGCTCATTAATCTGATGGTCGGGATAAGTCTGCTTGATACCACGATAAAATGCCCCTTGGGCATTCAACACAGCAAATAAAAAGCCTGGCTTACCATCCATAAACCCACGTTGCAAAAAATAACAACGAAAAAACATCCACGAGGTACTGGCCAATGTTTTAAATATACATGGTTTTTTTCCATCGTTTATACGGATTTTTGCACTATAAGATGAGTAAAGATTGATCTTGTACAAGGCATGACTGACATCCTGAAATGAATGATGCATTATCTGTGCGTTTAACGTAGCAACTCGCGCACCCGTTGGCAAAACAATTTTCTCATGGACAATGTCCGAACTAAAACAGGCGCCCTCTCGTTTATAAAGACGAGCGTGACGTTTAGGACTGGAAGAAAACCGCAAAGGCTTGCCATAAAAATACATTTGCACAGGAATGCGGTACGCATCTATATTATTCATTGTCATTGCACGAATAATTTCACTCTGCAAGCGAGCGTCAACAAACTCATCCGCATCGAGATTCAACACCCAATCACCCGTCGCACGATCAAGCGCACGCTGTTTTTGCACACCATACCCTTGCCAATCTGTCGAGAAAACGTTATCGGTAAACTCACGCGCAATGGCAACGGTGTTATCACTGCTTCCAGAATCCAGAACAATCAATTCGTCTGCCCATTTCACAGATTCCAGGCAACGCCTGATATTACGTTCTTCATTTTTAGCAATAATGGTAACAGTAAGCATAGTTTAGACAATTGAGATGTATTTAATGACTGAATTCTAACTAATTATGCGGTTAATTGTAAGTCTTTATCAAATCCATACAGCCCCACGCCGAACAACCCAGTAATTCTACTCCATATAAGCGCAGCTAGGTGCCAACCCCACAAAAAAGATGTGGGTAATGATAAAGGAAATCAGCACACCCCTTCTCGATGATCCTGATTATCAAAGTGCAACTTACCGTCTTTTATGGCCAGCGTCACATGTCCACCATTGGCTAATTTGCCAAACAGCAACTCATCAGCCAGTGGTTTCTTGATATGATCTTGAATCAATCGTGCCATTGGACGCGCGCCCATGAGCTTGTCATAGCCGTGTTCAATCAGCCAATCTCTTGCAGATTGCTCAACCGTTAACGAAACACCTTTATGACTTAACTGCTCCTCGAGTTCCATGATGAATTTATCAACTACAAGACCAATCGTTTGTTCATCCAAGCTTTTGAAGTTAATAATGGCATCGAGACGATTTCTAAATTCAGGGCTGAATTGTCGTTTAATGACATCCAATCCATCATTGGTGTTGTCTTGATGGGAGAAGCCAATGGAGTTACGGCTAATTTCTGAGGCACCAGCGTTACTGGTCATCACCATGATAACATGCCTGAAATCAGCTTTTCTGCCATTCGTGTCCGTCAACGTACCATGATCCATGATCTGCAACAGCAGATTATAAACATCCGGGTGCGCCTTTTCGATTTCATCGAGCAACACAACTGAATGCGGATGTTTAGTAACGGCTTCAGTTAGCAAGCCACCTTGGTCATACCCTACATAGCCAGGAGGCGCACCAATTAAGCGCGATACAGTATGTTTTTCCATGTATTCAGACATGTCAAAACGCAGTAATTCAATACCCAGCACATTGGCAAGCTGTCTGGTTACTTCAGTTTTACCCACGCCCGTAGGACCTGCAAACAGGAAACAACCCACGGGTTTTTCTGGTTCACGCAAACCTGATCGCGCCAGTTTAATAGCAGAAGAAAGTGCTGTTATAGCCTCATCTTGTCCATAGACCAATAGTTTCAGATCACGCTCAAGATTACGCATGGTATCTTTATCTCGTGCTGAAACTTTTTTAACTGGTATTCTTGCAATCTTCGCGACGACACTTTCTATTTCACTCACGGAAATAATTTTTCGACGCTTATTGGCAGTCAACAGATTTTGATAGGCACCAGCTTCATCGACTACATCAATGGCTTTGTCTGGCAGGAATCGATCATTAATATATTTGGCTGACAGTTCCGCAGCAGCCCGTAAGGACGGGATTGAAAACTTGACCCCATGATGCTCCTCAAGGCGACCTTTGAGGCCTTTAAGAATTTCAAAGGTTTCATCAATGCTAGGCTCACAAATATCAATTTTTTGGAATCGACGCGCCAACGCTCTGTCTTTTTCAAAAATACCACGATACTCTTGATACGTAGTCGAACCAATACATTTTAATTCGCCATTGGCCAGCAACGGTTTGATAAGGTTAGATGCATCCATTACGCCACCAGACGCAGCTCCTGCACCAATGATAGTATGAATTTCATCAATAAACAGGATCCCCGCATCTTGCTCACTCAATTGTTTTAAAACAGCCTTCAAGCGTTTTTCAAAATCACCACGGTATTTTGTACCCGCCAGCAAGGAACCTAAATCCAGGGAGTATACAACGCAATTACTAATGGCTTCAGGGACTTCACCATCAACAATCAACTTAGCCAGACCTTCAGCTATCGCAGTTTTACCCACACCCGCTTCACCAACCAGCAAAGGATTGTTTTTTCGACGGCGGCATAAGACCTGAACAGTTCGTTGAATTTCTTCGTGACGACCGATCAAAGGATCAATTTTACCAAGGCGTGCTCGTTTATTAAGATTTAAGCAGTAACTTTCTAATGGAGATTCATTGCCATCTGTAGACGATTCATCATCCATGGATGAGCCCATGCTGTCTCGCATGTCATTTTTTTGATATTTCGATACGCCATGAGAGATATAGTTAATCACATCAAGGCGCGTGATGTTTTCTCGACGCAAGAAATAAACAGATTGACTCTCTTGCTCACTGAAAATAGCTGCCAACACATTCGCACCATTGACCTCAACCTTGCCAGCAGACTGCACATGAAAAACTGCGCGTTGTAGAACACGTTGAAAACCAAGCGTTGGCTGGGTTTCTCTATCAAACTCAGTCGCCGGAATGATAGGAGTGGTCTCATCAATAAACTCCTCCAGATCGCGCCGTAACGAATCAACATTAGCCTCGCAGGCCTGTAAAACATTGCCTGCGGCAGGATTATCAAGCAAAGATAAGAGTAAATGCTCTACCGTCATGAATTCATGACGCTTCTCTTTTGCTTCCTTAAACGCCAGGTTTAAGGTGAATTCAAGTTCTTTGTTTAACATGATTGTCACTCCTGTCCAGCTACCTTATTCCGGCTCCATGCTACATAGCAATGGATGCAAGTTTACTCTGGCAAAATCATTAACCTGGGCAATCTTGGTTTCTGCTATATCGTGCGTGAACAATCCACACACACCCCGTCCCTGTAAATGAACTTGAAGCATCACTTGTACCGCAAGCCCTTCGTTTAAATAAAAAAACCGCTTTAAAACATCCACAACAAATTCCATGGGCGTATAGTCATCATTAAGTAAGATAACTGTATATTTTTTCGGTTCCTTGAGGGCAGGCTTCACCTTTGCCTTAGTAGTCGTCCGCCCTTCAATTTCCGTTAAAAATTGTCCGCTCATTTTCCATACCCCTTTACTAATTTTATAGCCTTAGATCACGGGTTTATCTAGTAAAAATAAATATATATTTTTACTACCGCGTAGGTTGTACATTAGTCCAACCTACGTTTTATCTACATATGTTTAATAATCGCCTCTGCAAAACCGGAAGAACTAACGCACATTGCACCAGGCATCAGACGTTCAAAATCATAAGTAACCGTTTTGGCTTCTATAGCACCTTCCGTACCTTTGATAATATAATCAGCAGCTTCAGTCCAGCCTAAATATCGTAACATCATTTCTGCAGACAATATTAACGAACCAGGATTAACTTTATCTTGGCCTGCATATTTGGGTGCCGTGCCGTGAGTCGCTTCAAATACTGCCACGTCATCACCAATATTCGCGCCAGGAGCAATCCCGATTCCACCTACTTGAGCCGCTAGAGCATCAGAAATATAATCGCCATTTAAATTTAGCGTTGCAATGACGCTATATTCTTCCGGTCTTAATAAAATTTGTTGTAAAAACGCATCGGCAATCACGTCTTTGATAATAATCACTTGACCTGTTACTGGATCAGTAATTTGCATCCATGGGCCACCTTGATAGTCTTTCGCACCAAATTGGTTACGCGCAACATCATATCCCCAATCTTTAAATGCGCCTTCCGTAAATTTCATAATGTTACCCTTATGCACCAAGGTAACAGAATCACGTTTATTATCAATAGCATACTGAATGGCTGCCTTCACAAGACGCGTAGTGCCCTCTTGTGAAACAGGTTTAATGCCTATGCCACAATGATCTGGAAAACGAATTTTTTTAACGCCCATTTCTTCGCGCAAAAATTTAATTAATTTTTTAGCATCTGCAGAATCAGCCTGCCATTCAATTCCAGCATAGATGTCTTCTGAATTTTCGCGAAAAATAACCATGTTGGTTTTCCATGGTTCTTTAACAGGGCTGGGCACGCCTGTGAAATACCTGATTGGTCGCAAGCATGTGTATAGATCCAGTTCCTGGCGAATAGCAACATTTAACGAGCGAATGCCACCGCCAACAGGAGTAGTCAATGGGCCTTTAATGGATACGACAAATTGCTTGATAGCCGCTAACGTTTCTTTAGGCAACCACTGATCAGCACCATAAACTTGGGTTGCTTTTTCACCAGCATAAATTTCCATCCATGAAATTTTCTTTGTATCTCCATACGCTTTTTTTACCGCTGCATCAACCGTACGAATCATAGCCGGCGTAACATCCACACCAATGCCATCACCTTCAATAAAAGGAATGATTGGATTATTAGGGATATTCAGGGTTAAGTCAGAATTTACAGTAATGGCCTCGCCTTGCGCGGGTACGTGAATTTTTTCGAATGTCATGAATAGCTGCTCCGATCAGATAAAAGATCCATCATAGCATGTGGATGTGTCATCCAAAATAAGTTATGCTAAATTTTATAGTGAAAGACGCTGGTTTTCCACGTTTCTCGGCATAAAAGCACAACGTATGCTACCAGCTATCAAATACCATGCTGTCTGTTTTTTTTTACCAAGCCTTTGACTTGTCTTTCAGTTAAGCCAAGGTGCTTCGCGGCAAATACTTGTGTTAAGTTTTTACTAACTATTTTGCGAGCCAAAGCCCATCGTTCCCATTATTTTGCGTTCGTGGTTATTAGCTCCCCTAACACCTTCGATATCCCTGTCGTTAAACCACCCTAAAAGAGTCGTCTCACTGGGACTAAAGGGGGACATTTCTAATTTGTCGATACGCCAATCCAAATGCGAGCCTAAGTCATCAATAGACTCAGTAGTAGCAGCATGAATCATATCAAAATCTTCTATGGGTTCTTCTATCGGTTCTTCAGTAGTTTTTGATGATAAACCCAAGAAAAAGCTGCATTCAGGGTTAATTTTTTGAGGAATGTATGCATTATTGACCCAGTTCAAAACTTGTCTAAATGAAGCTTTAGATCCTGCGTAAGCAATTTCTAACGCTGATGCATAGAGTTCATCTACACCCATAGAAACAGCAATTGAAAACACTTCTTCAGGTGTATATTTAGGTAACCGAATATACATGCTTCGGCTTTTTAAGGCTGGACTTTCTAAGTTTCGTCCTGTAAGCTGAATTCCATTTTGTGTACCAATTAACTTAAAGCCTGGTTGATATGGAGCTCTACCCTTCTCGTCAGGATGCTTATTATCTAATAAACTATTGAGCATTTGTTCAAAAAATACGGATGAATTGATTTCATCAGTAAAAACAATTTGTCCCAAATCAAATGCCTGAAGCATTAACTCTTTCTTCTCAGATAAAGATAGAGAAGCAGGCATATAGACAAATTCGTTATTTTCTTCGTAAAGAGCTTTAAGTAATTTAAGTGTGAGATCTGATTTACCAATCCCAGGCTCACCTTCAATGACCAAACGATTCAATCCCCCCTCAAGACTTAAAAAGTCTAAGATTTTTTCAATGGCTTCTTGACGGGATAGAGTGACTAAAAAATCACCCGCTTCAATTTTATCCTTGATTTTCGAATATGCTGGATAAGGTCTATCAGGCTTGGGGAATCTATTGGCAAATATTTGATAATAATGTTTACTCAAGCAAGATTCAAATACTTCATGACAATAAAACTGAAAAACCACTTCAACACTAAAAGAAAGTTCATCCATATCTTTTTCATAATTAGCTAGAAACATCAAGCAAATGGTTTCAATTTGTCTGGGTGTTACCAATAACTCACGTTGAGATAATTGCAATAAAAATTGATACATTTCTAATACAATCGGTGCAGCCTGGTATGCTAAGTTCTTTCCTAGCAATGGATGATAACCCG
>CAMDBQ010000019.1 GCA_945889365.1 Legionella genomosp. 1
TGTTCCAGACTACTTAACCTTTGTTTTAATTCTTTTTCTTGCTCTTCTGAGGAGGGTATAATCGTTGCGATATAGTGATGCCTCTTTGTAAATACATTCGCTTGCGTAATTTGATTGGATCTATCGACTAATAACGGGAACCATCGTTCATTTACTCTTTTTTCAACTGGCACAGTAGACTCCATACTCACTTGTTGAGTTAATGTTTGAATATAAGACCCTTTGATAGATGTCAGTAATTCTCGAGCCACTTGCTGCGTACCAAATTTTTTTGTCAGGTCCAGTTTTCCTGCAAAAAACTCTTTGGCTTTAGGAGACAGATCAGTTAAGGTTTCGTTGAAAAGCCCACTTTTCTGTGCTGATTTTAAAATCACATCTTTTAGATGATTTTCTTCTTCATCACCCTGCCATAGCTTTGCACGATCTAAAGTGTCCTGCATAACCTCTTGCGATTTAACGAAATGATCAAACATTCGACTTAATACACCACCTTCACCGCTATTAAAACGGTCGAACGTGGTTCCCTTCTCTTCATATCGAAGAAATGCAAACATTTTGTTTTCCAATGATTGCTCAAATAGACCGAAATTAGGACTGTACTGCGTATTAAACTTGGTTTTAGTCGCGGCAGGCAACCCCTCCAGAGCATTCAAGTGCTCATATAACGCGATGTAGTTTGTTTCGATCCCTGATTTAGTTTCAAAATCTTTTGCATTCTTGTGCGCTGTTTTCATAGCACCTAATCCGACCAATCCGCTTTGATATTCTTTGCCTTCCCTTGATTTTAGAAATGCCTTCGTTGTAGCCTGTGGTTTGTCAGGGCTCCGTTGTTTTTCCGGCTTAGAGGTCATAACTGATTCAGTTAGACTGTTTCGATACTTGTCCAGCTTGTCTTGAGCAGGTGATATCAATGACATATCAAGCATATCAATCCCTGCTTCAATCACTCCACGCATATTTTTTTTTTTTGTAATTTGTTAATAAATTATCCCGCTCAACATCATTCATATCTTTAACTGGGTTCAAAGACGGATCCATTTTTTTTTGAGCAGTAATCATATCTTCAATTGCACCTTGATTCAGATTAAGCTTTTCTTCAATCACAGACATAGCATCATCAATATTTTGCAACGCCTCAGTCAGGGATTTTCTGAGCTCGACTTGATCAATCTCAATCTTAACCTCGGCCCCTGTAGGTAAAAGTAAGGTCTCTCGGGTGAGATCTACCTGAACTTTTTCTAATCGAGGTAAAATCGATACTATTTTTTTTATTTTTTGTTGATCTTCGGCTGTTCGATTCCGCGCCGAACCCTCTCCTACCTGGGCCGTGAGCGCAGCACCAAGGCATTGAAATTGTAATGCAGAAATCCCTTTTAAAAGCATGTCGACAATGGTGGTTTTTTCTTTTTCACATAATGTTTTCAATTGCTTTAACTTTGGAAATTTGTTTGCAATGGCAGGTTTCAAATCGGTAAAGTCATCATTAAGAATCGTTCGCGCTGCCGCTTTAATAGCTTGCATCGAATAATCCTCAGCATCTTCCGCTTCCAGAAAATTGTTGTATTCAATTTCGAGCACTTCAGTTGAAAAACTAACCATTTCATTGAACAAACGCGTGACCGGGAATAAACTTGTATCTTTCAAAGCCTTATTGACGCGGTCTCGGGCACCACCTTTCGGTTGCTCAAGATAAGCAATAATCGTATTTGAAAAATCATCGGCAAATGTTGGATCAGTTGCGGATTTCGCAGTCGGAGGTTGATTTGAATTTGGCATGATTTATCCTGTTAACAAACCGTTTTATTTATTATAGGACAATTTGATTGAATTTGGTATGATCGGATTTTGAACACATCTGCCATTGGCTTTAAAAATAGTTTTCGAGCAGCTGTTTGAATATCAGAGAGGCACGGAAAAGAACCGGTTCATTTACCTGCGTGCACCGTAAAAGAACCGGTTCTTTTCTTTGCTTGAGGTGGTTTTTTGTTATATCCTTAATATAGCCTATTAAGATTGAAGGATGTCATACACTGTGAGAAAGGCCCGGGCTGTCCCTTGACTTGATCGCAACGTATCGAGATGTTTTTGCAACATATCCAGGACGAATTTCGCAAGAGCGACTGGATGAAATTTTAACGACGGTTCCTAAATCATTGGGTGAAAAATTTGTTTTTAATCGAGCGAATATTAGACATTAGATGTACGTGAGTTACCGTATTTCATGGACAAAGCGGCATGCGTTTTTTTGCATGCCGCTTTGTCCAATGTCCAATTAGGAGGAGCGCAGCCCGAACGGAACGGTTTAGGTGTAGCCGTTCCATTCGGATTTTGCCTTATTCCTGGCGCTTCATTGCATCAAAGAACTCAGCATTGGTTTTGTGATTTTTCATGCGTTCAAGCAAGAATTCAATTGCATCACATTCATCCATGGATTGTAGAATTTTACGTAAGATCCAACCACGATGTAGTTCTTCTGGGCTGACCAGCAGATCTTCACGACGCGTACCTGAACGATTGATATTGATAGCTGGGAATACACGACGCTCGGAAATATTCCGGCTCAAATGAATTTCCATGTTACCGGTACCTTTGAACTCTTCATAAATAACTTCGTCCATTTTGGAACCGGTATCAACCATCGCCGTTGCAATAATGGTCAAACTGCCGCCTTCTTCGATATTCCGAGCAGCACCATATAAACGCTTAGGCCGTTGCAATGCGTTTGCATCCACCCCACCTGTGAGTACTTTACCTGATGAAGGAACAACGGTGTTATATGCACGTGCCAGACGAGTAATCGAGTCAAGCAAGATCACCACATCACGTTTGTGCTCAACCAGACGCTTGGCTTTTTCAATAACCATTTCAGCCACTTGCACGTGACGTGTAGCAGGCTCATCAAATGTACTGGCAACCACTTCGCCTTTAACTGAGCGACGCATTTCGGTTACTTCTTCTGGGCGTTCGTCAATTAATAATACGATGAGGAAGCAATCAGGGTAATTTTTTTCAATTGAATGTGCGAGATTTTGCAGCATCAATGTTTTACCGGCTTTTGGCGGTGCCACAATCAGACCACGCTGACCACGACCAAAAGGCGCGCACAAATCAACTACCCGTGCGGTTAAATCTTCTGTACTGCCATTGCCTTGTTCCATGATCAATCGTTTTGTTGCGAACAAAGGTGTCAGGTTTTCAAATAAAATTTTGCGTTTTGCATTTTCAGGTGCATCAAAATTAATTTGGTCAACTTTCAACAGGGCAAAATAACGCTCGCTGTCTTTAGGCGGCCGAATTTTACCGGAAATGGTATCCCCTGTACGTAATCCAAAGCGCCTGATTTGGCTTGGAGAGACGTAAATATCATCAGGACCGGCTGTGTATGAGCTGTCTGGTGAGCGTAAAAAGCCGAATCCATCTGCCAGAATTTCGAGGGTGCCATCACCATAAATATCTTCCCCTTTCAGGGCATGTCCCTTGAGAAGGGCAAAAATGATGTCTTGCTTGCGCATATGGGAGGTGTTTTCATCTTGGGCCATATTGACTAGATCGGCAATAGGTAATTGCTTGAGTTGACTAAGATTCATGCTTCTCACTTGATGTGTTGGTTATATTGAAATGGATATCCAGGATAATTTTCTCGGGAATGGCAAAACGGGTTAACCGCTGCCAGATGGTATCTTCTCAAACGTTTTGTCGTTAAGCAAGAGTACCTCATAGATAAAACAGACTAACATAGATTTATATTTTAAACAAGGTCACCTTTTCTCGTTTCTTTGCTAAACATTTAAACTGATGGCAATTAACCCCTTGCCGGTTTTAATCAACGAGGTATAATCATCCTAAAATCAGATGACTAGGGAATGACTATGATTTCAAAAACAGCACTGCACGCCAATCATTTGGTTAGCGGCGCAAGAATGGTTGATTTTCATGGTTGGGAAATGCCACTACATTATGGATCCCAACTAGATGAGCACCATTATGTCCGCACCGATGCGGGCATGTTTGATGTGTCCCACATGAATGTGGTCGACGTGCTGGGTGCTGGCGGGCGACAGTTTTTACGACATTTATTAACCCATGATGTCGATACTCTGGAGCATACAGGTCGCGCACTCTATAGTTGCATGTGCAATGAGCATGGCGGAATCATCGATGATTTAATCGTGTATCTTCGTGCACCTGATAATTATCGCCTAGTCCTTAATTCAGCAACCCGTGCCCGCGATCTGGCCTGGATCCGTGAAAAAATTATTGGATTTTCAGCCGGATTACAAGAACGCACCGATCTCACCATGCTAGCAGTTCAAGGCCCCCATGCCATTCAGAAAACTTTATCTATATTACCCCCCGCTCAAATTGACGCCATATCAACTCTAGCAACCTTTGAATCTGTCGAAATAGATCATTGGTTTTTTGCCCGCACAGGCTATACCGGGGAAGACGGTTTGGAAATCATTGTCCCGCAAAACAAGATTGCCTCATTATGGACATCACTATTAAATGCCGGCGTGAAACCCTGTGGACTAGCCGCACGAGACACGCTGCGTTTAGAAGCCGGCTTGTTACTTTACGGCCAAGATATGGATGAAACCACGACCCCTCTCGAATCAGGCTTGGCCTGGACGGTTAAATGGCAACCAGATGATCGCGCATTTATCGGCCGAGGCGCCCTACTTGCGCAAAAACAACATAATTTAAAACGCACATTTGTCGGACTCACCCTGCAAGACAAAGGGGTGATGCGTGCTGGACAACGCGTGATTGTAGAGGGTCATCCCGACGGCATAATCACCAGCGGCACCTATTCACCAACATTGGGTCAATCCATTGCTCTGGCACGAGTGCCGATTGAAACCGGTGAGCAGGTTATGGTGGATATTCGAGGTAAATTGTTCCCCGCCTATGTTAACAAGCCAAGATTCATTAAAAACGGGATCCCTATATAATCTAAACAAACAAGGACAAGATCATGATCGATACGCCAAAAAACTTAAAATTTACTGAAACGCATGAATGGATAGACAGCACCGATGATGAGATGATCATTGGTATCACTAACCATGCGCAAGCATTACTGGGCGACATGGTATTTGTAGAATTACCGCAAGTAGGTGACGAAATCCATGCGGGCGATGAGTTAGGCGTACTGGAATCGGTTAAAGCCGCTTCTGATTTTTATGCGCCAATCAGTGGCGTGGTTACTGAAGTCAACCAGCAAGTCAACGAAAACCCCGCACTGGTCAACGGCGACCCTTACGGCGCAGGCTGGCTGGTAAAAATGCGCGCGAACGACATTGAAGAGCTCAATACTTTGCTGGATGATGAAGAATATAAAAACGAGATAGACAAGGATCATTAATATGCCCTATATTCCCCACACCGCTGAAGACGTTGAAGCCATGCTGGCCAGTATTAACGCCCCAAATACGCAAGCATTGTTTGATGAAATTCCCCTGTCGTTACAATATGGGGAATTAAAAAATATCCCGGCGGGCATTAGTGAAATGGACATGCTCAAACTGGCGCAGGATTTCGCCAATCAAAACCAGAATGGCATTTGCTTTATGGGTGCCGGAAGCTATGAGCATCACATTCCAGCGGCTGTGTGGGATATCACGTCACGTGGCGAATTTCTGACGGCATACACCCCCTATCAAGCAGAAGCCAGCCAAGGAACATTGCAACTGCTGTATGAATACCAAACCATGATTGCAGAATTAACGGGCATGGACGTGGCCAATGCCTCCATGTATGACGGTGCGACAGCACTTGCAGAAGCCGTGTTAATGGCTGTTCGTATCAATAGTCACAGCAAGACCAACCGTGTGCTGGTCGCAGGCACCATCCACCCCCTGTATCGAGAAACACTGGAAACCATCGTACGCAATCAACACATTGAAGTACTGACTTTGTCGTTTGATTTGGCGCAAGGCACGACACCGATGAGCGCGCTGGAACAATACCATGGCGAAGACATCACAGCACTGGTCATTGCCCAACCCAATTTTTTTGGCTGTCTTGAACACGTTGATGCAATGACGGACTGGGCCCATGCCAACCATGTTGTTAGTGTCGCATGCGTTAATCCAGTCTCACTCGCATTATTAAAACCACCCGGTCTATGGGGCCAAAAAGGCGTGGACATTGCGTGTGGTGAAGGTCAGCCATTGGGTTCTCCCATTGCATCTGGCGGGCCATACTTTGGTTTTTTTAGTACACGAATGCATCACGTGAGACAAATGCCTGGGCGCCTGATTGGTCGCACTGTAGATAAAGACGGAAACACAGGTTTCTCGCTCACACTGCAGGCACGCGAACAACATATTCGTCGAGGCAAAGCCAAATCAAATATCTGTACAAACCAAGGCTTGCTGGTTACTGCCGCAACTATACATATGAGTTTGCTGGGTGCGCAGGGACTGATGCAGGTTGCTGAACGCTGTCATCATAACACCCATGAATTGGTTAATGCGTTAACACAAATCGATGGTGTGGAATGCGTGTTTAATGCACCTTATTTTCATGAAGCATTACTGAAACTCACGAAGCCCGTAGATGAGGTTTTAACATGCCTGCGTGCAGCGGGCATCGATGGTGGGTATGCCATCGGCACGCATTATCCGGAGTTGGGCAATACACTGTTGGTCTGTGCCACTGAAATGCGTACGGATGAAGATATTGCACGGTATGCCACAGCGCTAAGTAAAGCGTGAGCGTCATCCGAGCCGCGACCGCTAGGGAGTGTTCACCGGGGTTCAGGTTCAGCCGACACTGGCTTACGCGCGCCGCTCGAATGATCGGGCAAATATTTAACTTAGCGCCATTAGACCAAGACCCAACCTACGCTAAACATAAAGGGGTAAATGATGTTTATTGTACAATTAACTTATAAAACGTCGATTAGCGAAGTAGACAAATATCTACAGGCGCACCGCGAATTTCTTGATTATTACTACAAACAAGGTTTGCTGCTGGCTTCAGGCCCAATGAAACCTCGCACAGGCGGCATAATCATTGCTTCAACAACCGATCGCAAACATCTGGAATCCATCCTGCAGAAAGACCCTTATTTCCTCGCGGAAATTACAGACTATCAACTCATCGAATTCACTCCGGTTAAGCACTGTGAAGAATTAAACGAGATCATAGATAAGACGGAAGGTAAATTATGTTGATTTTTGAGCAATCCAAAACTGGCCGTCAAGCCACAGCCCAAGCACCTCAATCCAGCGCGAGTCTACATGCAATTCCCGTTGAATTCCGGCGTCAAACCCCGCCGCGCTGGCCCGCTTGCTCGGAACTACAAGTCGTGCGCCATTTTACCCGATTGTCACAAAAAAATTTCGCCATTGACACCCAGTTTTACCCCTTGGGATCATGCACAATGAAATACAATCCACGCGGCGTTCACAAGGCTGCCACGATACCCGGCTTTAATAATCGCCACCCCCTTGCAGCAGTGGATGCCAGCCAAGGTTTCTTAGCGGCTATTTATGATCTTCAGAACTACTTGTTGGATATCACAGGGATGACGGGGGTATCACTCACTCCGATGGCAGGCTCACAAGGAGAATTTGCCGGTGTCGCCATGATCAAGGCATATCACCAATCACGCGGCGACACCTTACGCGATGAAATGATCATTCCAGATGCGGCACATGGTACCAATCCTGCTTCAGCCGTCATGTGCGGCTTTAAAATAGTTGAAGTCTCCACCGCGAGTGATGGTGACATCGATTTGGAGGAGTTAAGACGTAAAATAGGCCCAAAAACAGCAGGGATCATGCTGACCAACCCCTCTACACTGGGATTGTTTATGCGGAAAATTAAAGAAATCGCCGAGATAGTGCATCAGGCAGGAGGACTCCTGTATTATGATGGCGCCAATTTAAATGCTATTGTCGGAAAAGTCAGGCCTGGCGACATGGGCTTTGACGTGATGCACTTGAATTTACATAAAACGTTCGCCACACCACACGGTGGCGGCGGCCCTGGTTCTGGACCCGTCGCTGTTGGCAAACGGTTACAACCGTTCTTGCCACTACCCATCGTCATTAAAAAAGACCAGCGTTATGATTGGGCAACACGCGTGGACGTCCCCCAAACGATTGGTCGGCTATCTTGTTTTATGGGTAATGCCGGCATTTTACTACGGGCGTGGCTTTATATTCGTGTGTTGGGACGCGAGGGGTTGCTACGCGTGTCTGAATATGCCACCCTAAATGCAAATTATTTATTGGCGGAATTGACTAAAGAGGGTTTCACCCCGGCCTATCCAGGCCGCCGAGCCAGCCATGAGTTTGTTTTGAGCCTAAAGGATGAGAAAAAAACACAAGATATCAGTGCCATGGATTTGGCTAAACGCTTGTTAGATTATGGTTTCCACGCACCAACCACGTATTTCCCGCTTTTGGTGCCAGAATGCTTGTTGATTGAGCCTACTGAAACCGAATGCAAAGAAACATTGGATGATTTTATTACTGCCATGAAAGCGATTCGTCATGAGGCAGAAATGAACCCGGCGTTACTAAAAGACGCCCCGCACACCCTGCCGGTCAAACGACTGGATGATGTTAAAGCCGCCAGGGAACTTGATTTAAATTACTATTATGCAAGGAGCAAATAATGAACGAGAAAGTTTTCGCACAACGTTTTAATCGTGAATTATCGTCACTGGATTTCCCAGAAGAATTAACAGAAAAAATCAAAGCCGTTGCCAAAGTATTTGGCGTGAGCCGACATTTGGCCAACGCCATGATCTTCGGTCAAATGCTGCCATCCAAGGAGCAAATGAATAATATTGCTCAAGTTTTTGAGGTATGTCCGGATTGGTTAAGCGGCAAAACCGAACGCCGAAAAACAACGGAAAGCGTGTAGTTCACGCCAGATTAAGCTATAATTGACCACCACACACCCTCGTTACTTAATTTAGGTAGCATTAAATTATGGAATGCCTTAGTTATTGCGTTGCTAATACTATCGATCTGACACGTTTGGATAACCATTACAAAACAACCCTTGTGGGTTACGTGTCCGTTAAATCTCGCGATGTATTAAAATTAAGTCCCTGTGACGAAAATAATATCCTGGTCTTCGTTTTTAAAAATGGGACTGTTGTTTCATGGGGAATTAAACGCCATCAGGTTAGCGCATACATTGACACCATCCTGCTATTCGCTTACAAACCAATTTCGGTTCGGGTGCATGATGAATTCATTTACCGCTCCGGTGAAAAGACAGCCATAGAACCCCACGATTACTTTGATGTCGACTGCTTAACCATCGACACAGACAGCGATGATCTGAAGCTCAGCTTGTCATATGGCTTTTCCCAATCGGTCAAATTGCAATATTTTGAAACCATTCTTGAAACATTAATTGAAAAATACACCCCGTTGATTCGTAATCTGTCCAACAAATCAGGCATCACAGTTACCCGCGATCAAATTCCTCAAGTCATTGGTGAGATTCTTGGTGCGAAAAGTGAAATGAATTTGATTAGTAACTTCCTCTATCATCCCAAATATTTTTGGCAGCACCCAACGCTTGAAGAATACTTCATCATGCTTGAACGCTACTTGCATATCCAGCGCCGAATCAATGCAATTAACCACCGCCTGGATACACTGAATGAAATTTTCAATATGTTTAACGACTACTTGGAAAGTCGCCATTCTCATCATTTGGAAATCATGGTTATCGTCCTCATCGCGATTGAAGTCGTGATCGGGGTATTGCATTTTATCTATTAAGACGAGTCCCACGACCTTATGAACGCTGATCAACCCCACTTTTCACTTAAAACAGAAACACTCGCCGGCATAACCACCTTTCTAACCATGGTGTATATTGCTTTTGTTAACCCGGCTATTTTACATGACGCAGGCATGGATCAAGGCGCTGTATTTACAGCTACATGTCTCGTCACAGCCTTCGCCTGCGCATTAACGGGGATCCTGGCTAACACTCCAATTGGGGTGGCACCAGGAATGGCATTGAACATTTATTTTTCATACAGTGTCGTACAGGGTATGGGGATCGATTGGCAGCATGCGTTAGCGATGGTGTTTATTTCCGGTGTATTGTTCTTCATTGTAAGCCTCACCAGCATGCGCCGATTATTGATTGAAGCCATTCCACATAACCTGCAAATTGCCATTCTCATTGGTATAAGCCTGCTTATCGCGCTGATATCCCTACAAACCAACCAAATCATTATTCCCGGCAATCACACGTTGATGCACATGGGCGACATCAGTCGACCACAAAGTCTTTTGTTTTTTTTAGGCTTTTTATTCATTCTGGCACTGGATTATTATCGCGTGCGCGGTGCCATCATCATCAGTATCTTAACCATCAGTGCCTTAAGTTTGGCCTTGGGCTTAACAACATGGCATGGAATTGTGGCCTATCCACCGTCCATGAAAGCAACGTTTCTAAAGCTTGATTTTGCAGGCATGACCAGTGTTGCATCCATTAAAGCCACGTTCACATTTTTTCTGATCGCTGTTTTTGATGCCACAGGTACACTGATAGGTCTCCTTAACCAACCTATTTTCAAAAACAACCCAAAGCACCTTGAGCGAGTCGGTAAAAGTTTAACAGCTGATGCAGCTGCCTCAATTTTGGCCGGCTTATTCGGTTCTGCCAGTACATCACCCTATATTGAATCGGCCGCAGGTATCGAAGCAGGTGGACGCACAGGCGTCACGGCTGTGGTGATTGCAATCGGGTTTCTTTTAATGCTGTTTTTCTTTCCTCTGGCGGAGGCCATTCCAAGCTTCGCAGTGGGTCCTGCATTACTTTATGTCGCGTGTTGCATGATGAAACACGTGGGTCAATTAACGTTAACCGATGTTACGGAAACCGCGCCGTGCATGCTAACCGTGATGATGATCCCGTTCACCTCTTCGATTGCTGATGGCATCGGCAGTGGCGTCATTCTTTATACGTTACTGAAATTGGTCGCCCGTCAAAAAATCAGCCCGCTGTTACTAATTTTAGCGGTTGTGTTTATTATATTTTTTCTGATTAGCTAGAGCAATGCTGATTCAAACGCCTCAACTTGATAGTCAACAGCTTATTGCCCTTGATTTACTATCGGCTAGCTGTAAAAAAACGGACGGCAACTTGCCTGCCATATATAGGCATTTACTTGGCAAGGATAGAGGCCGACCAGCCAACATACTTTATTACATGGATCCATCGGACGAGACTAGATTAACCGCATTTCTAGGTGCGTTTTTTTTCTATGAAAAATCATGTGAAATTGGACTCATGGTTGCGCCTGAATGTCGTCGACAAGGCATTGCATCCAAAATGATCAAAACAATGCTCCCCTTGATTAAAGCCGAGGACGTTGAAACGCTTGTTTTTTCATCACCGCATCGATTAAACGATGACTGGCTTTCAAGCATGGGCTTGCATTATCAAGGCAGCGAATTTCAGATGCAGCGGCATAACCAAGAGCCCATCGCGTTACCAAAAATATCAGATAGTATCCGACTAGCTACTCAACGTGATATTCCAGCCTTGTGTGCGATAGATAATGCCTGCTTTCCTACGCAAAACATTAGTATGCCTGCACGTTTTCAAAACATTTTGAATGATCCTGCAAATTGTTTATTCATAATCGAGCAGGCTAACATTCCTGTGGGTAAAGCCCACCTCAGCTGGCAGACCCATGGTGCGCGTCTAAGTGATATTGCTATTCTACCCAGCCTTCAAAGACGTGGTTTAGGAACAGTATTGCTAGCGCATTGCATTAATCATGCCCTGGGTGAACACAAGTCTGAGATCATACTTGATGTGGAAACCACCAATAGACAAGCACTGGATTTATATACCCGCCTTGGCTTTATAATTAATAATGCGCATGATTATTTTGGACATTGATGAATTAGGCTTGACAGCTTTTCTAAACCCACTTTAGTATTGGATAATTGAGGTAACCGCTCATGCTAGATGGAGCCGTTATGGAAAAATAGAGCACACAGAAGACATAGGAAACCAATGAAAAAAAGAGTTGTGATCACAGGCATGGACATTACCTCTTCCATAGGAAGCGGACTTGAGGTATTTTGGAATGCTGCGATCACGGGCGCCTGTGGCATCAAGCGCATTCAAGCCTATGATCCTTCCCCTTATCCCACACGAATTGCAGGCGAGGTTACTGATTTAAATCTGGATCATTTGCCTGAATTTAACAAACAAAAACGCTATCCTCGCGTGGCACAATATGCATTATATTGCGCGCATCATGCCATTAAACGCTCTGGATTAACCCCTAATGAATTAAGTATGGCAGGAACCTACATCGGCACAAGTTTAGGTGGAGCGCCTGAGTTAGAATCGGCATACGAATTTTTTTATAGTGGGCACTGGCGAAAAGTCCCCGCCCTTAGCGTGATTCGCGGCATGCCTAACTCCATTGCCAACCACATTGCGATAGCTTTTGGCCTTGGAGGACCCAATTCAACCGTTTCAAATGCTTGTGTTTCATCAGCGGAAGCCATTGGTAATGCCTATCAGCAAATCAGGCAGGGAAGATTGTCTGTGGCCGTCTGTGGCGGAACCGAGTCATTGGTCTGGGAAACCATCATGACCGCCTGGTGTAAACTGCGCGTCATGTCCACACAAAATGAAAACCCAGCAGGCGCCAGTCGTCCATTCGACATCAACCGTGATGGCATGGTAATGGCTGACGGTGCAGGGATATTGGTTCTCGAAGATCTCGAACATGCCCAGGCTCGTGGGGCAACTATTTATGCGGAAATCATTGGTTTTGGTGCCAGCTGCGATGCCTATCACGTGACAGCCCCTACATCTGCAGGCCAAGCCCGCGCTATCAACGCAGCCCTTGATGATGCTCGACTGGCAACGAGCGATGTGCAATATATCAACGCACATGGCACCGGTACGCAATTAAATGACCTTACTGAAACTGAAACAATAAAAACCGTGTTTGGCGACCGCGCATATGAAATCCCAGTCACTGCACAGAAAGCCATGACCGGACATGCTATTGGAGCAGCTGGTGCCATGGAGATTATTGCCACGGCATTAAGTTTACAAGAGGGCATTTTATTGCCTACGATCAATTTAAATAATCCCGATCCAAAGTGTGATCTTGATTACATCCCTAATCAAGCACGACAAAAATCCATTGATATCGCATTGTCCAATCACTTCGCTTTTGGTGGAGCGAATGCTGCACTTGTGTTGAAGCGGTTTTAAGGCGGATC
>CAMDBQ010000020.1 GCA_945889365.1 Legionella genomosp. 1
AAACATGGGTGCGTTGTGCTATCAATTATCTTCAGCAGCCTGCTACTTTCAGGCTGCTTCAGTGAGACATGGACTGGTGCCAGCCTGATTTATGATCGTCATAATGTTTATAAAAAAATAAGTGACTTTCAGCTGGGTGCCAATGCAAATCACGCACTCTATCACGATAAAGTCTTCAAACAAGCCGGTTGCTCGATCGATTTAGCCGTGCTCAACCGCGATATATTGCTGGTAGGGCGCGTACCCACCGAGGCACTCCGTGAAGAAGCGTATAGCCGTGTATCGCAGGTGTCTGGCAAGCGCCGTTTATTTAATCAACTACAAATTAGCAGCGTTGATGACGATATGGCTCATGACAGCTGGATCACCGCTAAAATACGCAGTCAAATTTTTTCCGATGCAGACATTGATCCCCACAAATTCAAAGTTGTAACGTTCGGAGGAATAGTTTACTTAATGGGCGACGTAGTCCCTGATCAAGCAGCGAAGGTTATTCATTTTGCCAGGCAATGTGCCGGTGTGAAAAGGGTGGTTAAACTATTTAAGTATTACAATTTGAGCGACCAGCCTGCAAAATAAGGCAGGCCTGATAAATCTGGCCTGCTTTTATCCTTCCTGATCTAGAATCAGGAAGGGGCGAACCTGATTCAGATATTTATATCGTATCAGTGGAAGCGACCTTTATCGAATCGTTTGCGAATTTTTTGCAAATTTCTTTCCCGAATAATTCCGGTTGATTCATTAGCTGGCTTTTCAATGTCGTGTCTATTGGTCAATTGCACTGGATTAGCGGGATGAGAAGGCCAATGTTGCCGGTAAGAAAGGTGGTTTTTATTGTGCTTGTGATGCAAGCTATCATCATAATGATGAAGCATGGTTTCCCGCATGCTAGCCGCGGTGCGCTGTTGTTTTTCAGACATGATATTCTTCCTTTAATAAATTGGACAGTCTAAAATGGGCAAAATACGTTTCACTCAGAAGCCCCCCCGAGAATTTTTTAACAATCTCTTAAGTTAAGTATAGCTTGCTTACGCAATACATGCTAAGTTTGTGAACATATTTTGTTGGTTCACAGGAAAATCACTACATGCTGCTCCACTTACTTGAGCTTCGTCGCCGCATGCTGCACGTGGTCACATTTTTCATGATCCTGTTTCTATTATTTTTTTTACTCGCACCGAATTTGTTTCATGCACTGGTATTCCCCCTACTAAAGGTATTGCCGACTGATGATTCTCTCATTGCCATGCACATTACCACCCCCTTGATGACCCCCGTAAAATTAGCAGCGGATGCAGCCCTGCTCAGCACAACACCATTTGCCTTATTGCACGCTTGGCGCTTTGCATCCCCAGGACTGTACCAGCGGGAACGAAACAGTGTCCGCTGGGCGATCATAGGTAGCTTGGTGTTGTTTTTCTTAGGTATGTTATTTAGCTTTTTTCTGATATTGCCATTCATGTTTGGATTTTTTGCGCGCGCAGTTCCTGCAGGGGTGCGTTTAATGCCAGACATGGGTTATGCCGTGGATTTCATTACCCGCATGTTACTGACGTTTGGCCTGTGCTTCCAAATTCCATTGTTGTGCTGGCTACTGGCGCGCTTACAAATAGTCAGTGTTGCCACCCTAAAAATGATACGGCCATATGTTATGGTTACCGCGTTTACAGTAGGCATGTTATTGACACCGCCGGATGTGCTTTCGCAAATCATGTTAGCCGTTCCGTTATGCCTGCTTTATGAGACGGGCATATTATTAGCTCGTTTTGGACAGCCCTATTTTGGATAGCGCTACATAAGGCGACGTCATATAATTTCATGCTACAATAACCCATCTTTTAATTGACTTTGAAAACCCTATGCACGCACTAAGATCGTTTATTATCACAACCATTTTCCTGCTTTGTTCAACCCTCACCCAAGCCGCAACCATAATGGAAACGCTGGAGGGAAACGATGTTGATTTGGCATCCCTGAAAGGCAAATGGGTCTTTATTAATTACTGGGCTAGTTGGTGCGGACCTTGCTTGGATGAAATTTCTGAACTAAATCACTTTTATGAAGACAACAAAGACGGCAAAGTGGCTGTATTTGCAGTCAATTTCGATTCATTATCCATACGAGAGCAACAGCGCCTGGTTAGAAAATTTGATATCCAATACCCCAGCTTGATACACAATACAGCCAGAGTCTTGAGCTTAGGCCCAATTAGCGTCGTTCCCGTAACGTTTGTGCTCAATCCAGACGGCAATTTGAGCACAACACTTTACGGCGGCCAAACAGTCGAAAGCCTGACCGAGGCGACGGGTTAAAAACGCCCATCACTCACCATCACTCTCATCTTCTATTGACGCAACCTTCCGTGACGGAACCACAGTAGAAATCGCATGCTTGTAAACCATTTGAGTAATCGTGTTTTTCAGTATGACCACATGCTGATCTACCTCCCCAATCACGCCATGTAATTTAATCCCGTTGACCAAAAAAATAGACACCTGCACCTTTTCCTTGCTCAATATGTTGAGGAAAGAATCTTCTAACCCTAGATGTTCTGACATAGCCCACCCCTTGTAATTATTGTTTTTTGGAACAGCATATTGATATGATCGGCATAAAGGGGGAAAACTTTAATAAAAAAGTTGTCACAACAAACCATAGTCTACTATGCTGAATAGGTACACTTAAAAATAAGGAGCGTAATCATGGAAGTACACAATCAAACGAATACAGGACTCAATTCCAAAAAAGCCCACGTAGGGGAAGCCGCAACGGAATTATTGGATGAAACAAAAAAACTGGCTACAGAACTCTATGAAGAGGGCATAAAAAAACTTGAAGCGGCTCAAAAGGAAGCAAACCACTATTCGGATGAGCTATTAGAAAAAGTGAGGGAACATCCCTTGAAAGCGATTTTGATCGCAGGCGGGGTTGGGCTCTTATTATCTGCTTTACTAAGAAAATAATGCGCTTTATTGACGAACTGGAAGGCCTTGTTTCCAATCAGATCAGTGTTGTTAAAACTTGTCTATCCATAACCAAGCTGGAAGCAAGGCTAGCTGCGATTTGTGTATACCCGCTATTAATCAATTTGTGTATGCTACTGGTATGCTTGACCAGCATATGGCTAACTGCCATGGGCATGCTGGGTTATGTCTTCATGCACGTGTTTAACAACGCGCTGATTGCCATGGCTTGCGTTTTTTTAGTTAACATACTGCTGCTTGGCATCTTGCTTGGCTATTTACTATCTAATTTAAAAAAAATGAGTTTTGCAAAAACCAGAGCCTACTTGGCAAACAACAGGGAGCCGGAATCTCATGAGTTCAAAGAAACAGGCGATGATTGCAATGGCAATCCTGGAAAAAAAATTATGGAAGCAACAGACGCAGGTCAATAAACACAAACGTTATTTTTCAACGTTGTTTAATGACAATAAACGGGTGATTATTCCTGCCCTGATGTTGCCTGCATTTCTGATGGGATGGAGAAGCGCCCGAAGCCCCCATCCTGTTCATATGCTCAAGCAATTCGGAAAAATGTTACTCCCAACCCTTATAACGTGGACATTGGACAAAAGGACATGAAAAAAGACTCATACCCCTTTGTCCAAGCAAGCAGAGCCTTATCATTACCCACAAGCCAGGAAACTTACGCCCAGCTTGAGTCCATAGCCACGAGTTGTCGTCCCCGCGAAGGCGGGATCCATGCTTGGCATCACTACCATACCACACCAGTAGATCCCCGCCTTCGCGGGACGACATGCATCAAACGTGTGGGTCATGGTAAGAGCAGATCCCTCCTGAAAAACGGTTAATTTATGCATTATTTGTGGAGTTCTAAAACACGCCATTGTCAGTGCTGGTCATGTTTGTTCTTAACTCGCGAACTCCTTCCTTCATCATTTATCTAAAAATTTTGTTTCAATGTAAACTCGATCGCCTCATTTTCACCCAATTAATAACACACAATTAGAAATGGATCGTGCACACACCTTACTGTTTACAATATTATTTCTAAACCATTAGGCAGCAATCCTGATATAAATGCGTTATAATTCCCCACTTTTAATGCCGTGAGCAATGACGATGACAACACCCCGTAAAATGCTGGTTACCAGCGCGCTGCCTTATGCCAATGGCCATTTGCATTTAGGTCATTTGGTCGAACATATCCAAACCGATATTTGGGTGCGTACGCATAAAATGCTGGGCGTTACCTGCATCAGTGTTTGCGGTGATGATGCCCATGGCACGCCGATCATGTTAAAAGCCGAACAACTGGGCATTACGCCTGAGGCCTTAACCACCGAAATGCAAGCCAGCCATGAACATGATTTTGCAGGCTTTGGCATTGGCTATGATTGCTATCACACCACACACTCCCCTGAAAATCAGGTGATAGCATCTGAAATTTATGCTCGATTACAGGCTAGGGGCGATATTGTCAAAAAAACAATATCACAGGCGTTTGACCCGATTAAACTGATGTTTTTGCCGGATCGCTATGTCAAAGGAACCTGCCCCAAGTGTGGCGCGCTGGATCAATATGGCGATAGTTGTGAAGTATGTGGGGCGACCTATGCACCAACCGAGCTATTGAATGCCGTATCCGCCATTTCCGGTGCTAAGCCTATCGAAAAAGAATCTGAACATTACTTTTTTGATTTACCACGTTATGAAACCTTATTAAAAACCTGGTCGCGCAATGGCCATTTACAACCCGAAGTCGCGAACAAACTGGATGAATGGTTTTCTGCCGGTTTGAAGCAATGGGATATTTCGCGGGATGCCCCTTATTTTGGCTTCCCCATACCAGGTACTGTGGATAAATATTTTTACGTCTGGCTGGATGCGCCGATTGGTTACATGGCCAGCTTTAAAAAATACTGCAATGAAAATAACGTCTCATTTGGTGAGTTCTGGGATAAAGACTCCACAACCGAGCTATATCATTTCGTCGGCAAAGACATCGTGTATTTTCACGCACTTTTTTGGCCTGCCATGTTAGCCGGCAGTGATCATCGTCTGCCAACCGCCATTTTCACTCACGGATTTTTAACCGTTAATGGCCAGAAAATGTCTAAATCACGAGGAACATTTATTGAAGCAAGACAGTATTTAGCGCATTTGCATCCTGAATACTTACGCTATTATTTTGCCGCCAAGCTCAATGGTCGCGTTGACGATCTGGATCTCAATTTTTCAGATTTCATGAATCGGGTGAATGCTGATCTGGTCGGCAAGGTCGTGAACATTGCCAGCCGTTGTGCCGGATTTATTAATAAACAGTTTGATGGCCAGCTATCAAGTTCGCTTGCAGAGCTTGCGCTATACAATGAATTGCTCGGTATGCGTGACACGATCGTGAATGCTTTTGTTGAGCGGGATTACGCATCGGCTATCCGCCAGATCATGGACGGAGCAGCTAAGGTGAACCAATATATCGACATGCAAAAACCTTGGGTATTGGCAAAGGATCCCGCCACAGCGAACGCAGTACAAGACGTTTGCACCATGGGATTGAATTTATTCCGCGTATTGATGACCTACTTGAAACCCGTGCTACCTGAAATGGCTGCTGCTTCCGAACAGTTTTTAAACTGCGAACCCTTGATGTGGAACAGCATCGACCAGCCATTGCTAGCTCACAAGATCAATGCCTTCGTACCGCTCATGACTCGCGTAGAACAAGCGAAAATTGACGCGTTGATAGCCGAAAACAAGGCGTCATAATGGTATCTGCAAACGCCATTGATGCCTTGCTACCCCAAACCCAATGCGGAGAATGTGGGTATCCTGGGTGCATGCCCTACGCACAAGCTCTGGCAGCAGGGCTTGCGCCGATTGATAAGTGTCCTCCAGGCGGAATACAAACGCTCAAAGCATTGGGTGAATTGCTTAATGTGGATTCGACGCCATTTCTAAACATCACAACACGCCCACCCGCAGTAGCCATCATCCGTGAAGCCGAGTGCATCGGTTGCACCAAATGCATTCAAGCCTGTCCGGTTGATGCCATCATCGGCACCGGCAAATTAATGCATAGCGTACTTGCAGATGAGTGCACGGGTTGCGGTCTATGTGTTGAACCCTGTCCTGTAGATTGCATCGAACTGGTAACGCTGCCCACCCCCACATACGACAAAGAACTGGCTCGCTCACGGTTTAACGCTCGTCAAATACGCCTGTTACGTGAAGAACAGGATAAACAGCAAGCCTATCGTGAAAAACGAACACTGGCAGAACCTACCGTTGGCCAACAGCAAGATAAAATTGCAAAACAACATTATATTTTACAAGCATTACAACGAGCTAATGCGAAAAAAAAACCATGAACAAAAAAAAAATCCGTGAGATGTTTGAACGCTTCCGCGAACAGAACCCTCATCCCACAACGGAATTACGCTACCACTCAACGTTTGAATTATTAATTGCCGTAATCCTCTCCGCCCAAGCCACCGATACCGGCGTAAACAAAGCGACAGCCAAACTATACCCGATTGCCAATACCGCTCAGGCCATTCTTGATCTAGGTGAAGAGAAACTAACAGAGCACATCAAAACCCTTGGTTTATTTAATAACAAAGCCGCCCACATCATCAAAACCTGTCGCATCCTGGTTGAACACTATCAAGGCGAAGTCCCCGACACACGCGAAGCATTGGAGTCCTTGCCGGGAGTAGGGCGAAAAACGGCAAACGTGGTGCTTAATACCGCGTTCGGCCAACCAACCATGGCAGTAGACACCCATATTTTTCGCGTCGCCAACCGCACAGGAATCGCTCCAGGCAAAACACCACTCGCTGTTGAGCACGCCTTGCTAAAAAACATCGACCCCGAATTCATACACGACGCCCATCACTGGCTAATTTTACACGGCCGCTACGTCTGCGTAGCCCGCAAACCCCACTGTCCTGAGTGCATCATTCATGATCTGTGTGAATATAAACACAAAACCTTGAATTCCATGGCGTCATAAGTGACTAATTTGACAAAACTGATTATTAAGGGATCTAGCACATTATAGCGGGCATCAGCATCTCTAAAAACGTCATCTTTTTTTCAAGAAATCCCAATGCTTGAGTAATTGTTGTACCAGAG
Organism: Legionella genomosp. 1; assembly: GCA_945889365.1. GTDB lineage: Bacteria > Pseudomonadota > Gammaproteobacteria > Legionellales > Legionellaceae > DDPF01. The sequence continues at coordinate 7,101 of CAMDBQ010000020.1, forward strand.
ATTTCAACTCGGGTTAAAAATGAGATTTCGTTTCGCCGGTCGGTTGCATTGATCTTCTTTTAACCTTGCGCCACGATTGTGGGGTATTAACTAAAGTAAGCGATAATCTCTGTTTAGCCGCAATTAGCCACGACAAATCTAATTGGATTGCGTTAAACTAATTCAATCTAATTAATAGTCAGGTGATCCATGTCTAAAGATCTGTGGCATTTTCCACGCAGTATGTTGGCTCAGCAAGTATTGGGCATGTTTGATATCACCCGCTGATAGCACCCACCAACCGTGGAATTTCTGAAATCATATAAAGAGGGATGGATAATACACGATGGTTCATCTCGAGTGGCTTCATGGAGAGACGAACCCCTAAATCATAGTTTTTTTCATTTAAAAACAACTGGAGAGAGCGAAGGCTACCGGTTTTTCCAGCCTTGATTTCAATGGGAATAATGCGTTCATTCACGTTAATCACATAATCCACCTCAGCACTACTGTTTGGCTTTTGTCTATCCCAATAAAAAAGCTCGCTGTGCATGTAGGGTTTGCGATATGCCAATAGCTCCTGCCCTGCAAATTGTTCTGCTTGTGATCCACGATTGAGGAGCATTAAATCCTTTTGTAAAAACAACTCAGGGGATAATTGACTCGTTGAATTTGCCAAACCAATATCAAAAAATATAATTTTGAAATGCTTCTCACTCATCAGAGCACTGAGTGGTAGTCCGCTGGCATTGGTATGATTCACCTTGTACAACAGACCCGCCTCAATTAAATAACCTAGTGCATTTTTAATTTCTCGCGACCCAATTGCCGGATCAATTCTGCTGTAAGTAAATTTTTCACCAATAAATCCAGGCGCTTCCTTCAATATTTTTTGCATGTATTGATGCTTGGTTTTACCGGCGTACTTCCCGAAATCATCCCGATAACTCTGCACCAAACTCAATTGTTTTGCTTGAACACGCTCTAAATTTCGAGACGATAAATATTCATTAACAACATCAGGCAGTCCCCCAGTAAAAAAATAATTACGTAAATGTTCACATAATTCATCATGCACGACGGGCTCAATGCCATTTATTAAGGCAGCTTGATTTAAATATTCACGTAAATGCTGGAGCCCAAGTGCCGATAGGTACTCATAAAACGACAGTGGTTTTAGGAACAACGATTCTACACGCCCGACGGGCATACGCATTTTTTCATTATTAAGCGCAAATTCCAAAAATGAACCTGCGGCAATGACATGTAAGTCAGGCATGTCTTCTTTAAAATAACGCAAGGCTTTAAGAGCCGCCGTACATTCCTGAATTTCATCTAAAAATAATAGGCTCTTCCCCGGCTCTACTCTATGCCCGCTTTGCAAGTAAAGACGATTGATAATCGCATTAGGATCAAGTGTTTCAAAGGCCTGCTTATATTTTTCTTCTTTCTCAAAATTGATAACTAACACGTTTTCGAAATGTGCTTTTGCAAAAGACGTTGCTAAATGAGACTTCCCCACTTGCCGTGCCCCACGCAATAAAAGAGGCATATGCTCTTTTGCATTTTTCCAACGGATTAGTTCTAACTCAAGATCTCTATGCATCGCCACCCCCAATAAAAGACAAAATATCAAGGCAATTATAGGCCTGTCATGTCAAAATATCAACGCATAATTTGACGGCCCGTCTATTTCTTAAAGGTTATAATGACTTCACGGTCTTCTACAATATCCGACTTTCCACCATCTAATAGTTTAACCGTATCGACAACCAATCCATCGGCTTCGGCCTTTACCGGATGCTCCATTTTCATGGCTTCTACTGTCGCCAGTACTTGGCCTTTTTTCACGGTATCGCCTGATTTTACAAAGAAACCAATCACCTTGCCTGCCATGGGAGCGCCACATTCTGTCTTGGCATCCTTCACAAGCCTTACTTGTTTAACGACAGTATGAGCGTTTACATTAGGATCAATCCCTTTGGTTCGAATAGTATGACTTTGAAAATTGTACTCAACATTGATTTGCCCGGTTTCTGCATCCGGCTTGATTTTGCTGATGGTGATTTTTTCGCCAAACAACCTGAATACATCGCCTTCCCGCTTGGTTTGACTATAAACAAATTCCGGGCTATCCATCATAACCGTCATGTCTCTTGGGCCATCACTTAATACGGAATGATCACGATGGACTAATGACTCTAGGCCAATTTTATCAAACGCTACGATGGTGGCCACTTCTCTGTCACCTACGTTCGTATTGGGCAGCTTAGCCTGTAGATTTCTTCGTTGAGCCTCAATGTCCAAAGGAGGTTTCTCGATAACTTCGGTTTCTGCAACATCAGGTGATAGACCGTGATTAATCAGCAATTGCTTGATGATTTCAGGGCGAGGCAGCAGTGTTTTCCATGCTCTTAATCCTTCCAGGATAGGCATTGCAATCGCCAATTGACCACCATTATTAATGTACAATTTTGCGGCTGCAACTGTTTTGGGTTGAATGGCGCTGTTCTTCCAGACGGCAAACCCAACTTGTTTAATCCACTCGGAATAAGGCGTTACTGGCGTGCCCAGTCCCGTCAGCTCTCTGGATAAAACAATGGCTTTATTCATATGAATAGCAGGAATACCCATCTTGAGTGCATCGACCAAATCAGATGAGTTTGTGCCGCCAGCCATTTCTGAATCAGGATCTTGAATACCTTTCGTAATATGCTGATTATTAAATCGCGAGGTTAAGTCAATAGCCAATTGAGCGCCCCGATTGTAATGCTCTAGCTTGTCTCGTTGTTCAGAAGACATCACCAGTGCTCTGGAAATAATAAGATTTGAATTATGTGAAGTACCAGGAGGTGCTGAATCAACAATTAACCAGGCATAACCCAGTTGCTGACATTGCCGGATGGCGTCAGCTCCAATGTGCGCGGCCATGCCATTAAATTCATGATTATGAATATAGATAATCGGTTCATCCAGACCACGTTCTTTGAACATATGTCGAATGGTTTGAACCATTTTGACAATCACACTGGCATTCCAGTGAGGACCTTGTCCTGCATTCTTAATCCGAATCTGGTGAAACGGCTTGCCTTCCTCTTGAAAAAGATTGATTTGACGCGTGACCCAGCCTTTAAAATGATCTTCCGTATAACGTGGATCCCATGCCCAATTGGGGATAACGGCCAAATGAGCCCTTAACATTTCTCTAGTCGTGAGATCCTGTTCCGGATGATTGCCCGCATGAAAGTTATAAGGTACCCAAGGAATAAAAGGCGACATATCAGGAGGTACACCATAAAAACGAGCGACTTCACGGGCGATAGTTTTAAATACAAACGCTTGCTCTTCAGTGGATTTTATCGTCAAACCATTCATCCATTTTGATCGGGTTAATGATAATGAAGCCAAATTTGATGGGCAACCCGCTAATAAAACCTCCATCCAATCAAACTTTCGCATCAACGCAGCTTGATATTGAGCGCCACCAGTTTCAAAACCAACACCGATACCAGAACCCGCGAAGTAAATTTCGGCAATCTTTACGGAAGCTGACTGGATTAATGCAGATTCTTGATCCCCCGATGATTGCAATACGTCCCGAATAACGGTCACGGTACCACCCCCATGATTGGCCAAAAGGTCTTTTAACTCATGAATGTAAGTTTGGAAGTTTTTATGCTCTAACAGCCTTGAAAATGGCGTTTCAGGAGCCGTTTCATATAATAATCCATCCATAAATCGGGTGAAGTCCTTGATTTGTTCAAGGTTTGGAGGCGACTGATTTTTAACTCCTTCTCCAAATCGATAACCATGCGTGACCAGAGGCGTTACCGTGCTTGACAGTGCTGAAACAATTTTTTGATTGCGGCCTTTCTCAACCGGCAGGTTAGATAGCACATTTAACGTATTATTACAGCCTAATTCACCCGCCCTAAACACAGGGTCAGCTGCCAATTTTCTAATGAAATCAAAATAGTTGGACAGCTCTGTTTTGTGACCATAAAACTGGAATTCTTTTGCAAACTCACCCAGTTTATCGCACATTTCCTCCCAAGTTTCAGCCAGGATCAGCGCACGCCCAATTTGAGGATCCGCATCCAGAAAGACCGGGCCTTTGGCAAACTGAACATTAGCCCCTTGCGGATAAATCGCACCATCAATGTTCAATCCACTATGATAACGTGATCCTGTTGGGGTGATTTCGCACGACAAAAGTCTGAGATGAGCGACAAATGCAGGGCCTTTTTCACGGAAATCTGTTTCAGTTGGAGCAGGGTAACCGAGGGCCTGCATGACTTGTCCCGCGGGACCATTTTTGGGGCGACCTTTATGATCTACAACCAATTCTGAAAGCGCCTCATTCTCAACCTGAATCCGTTTATTCAGCTCCAACAGTTTGAAATCCCAGTTGCCGTGCGTGTCTCTGACAATTAAAGCTTCATTGGTTCCGCGACCATCATAGCCAGAGGCTTCAAATATGGCCTTCGATGCAGCTTTACAAGCTTTATGCACGTGTTCAGGAATCAGCTTCATAACTTTATCGCTAACGGCTTTATCGGCGTATCCCACTTCCAGTACTTTTTGATTTTCCCTGTTAAACCAGACCAGGCGGCCTCCATATGCGACCATTGATGCATCACATTCGATTTCGATTTGAAGCAATAGAGATTTAGCTAAGTCCAGCGCTTTTTCAGCATATACGCCATTCAGGTTTCCACCGGTTTCATTCACAATTTTTCGAATGGCTTCCACCGCGTTATTCTCATTCATTTCACAGACTTTTTTGGTGCCTCGACCACCACCACCTTCGTTGTGTTTGACAAATACGGCTTGGCCAGTCAGTTGCGGCGTATTTTGATGTAAATCCACCAAGTTTTGCGCCATTATTTTAAATGCATCTTCTTTATCCTGAATGGCATCAGGGGCTTTAATTTCAATAAAATCAGCCGTTGGCAAACCCAGAGACTGACTGAGTTTCTTGTATTCAATTTTATCCAGCCCTTTCATTTTATCAGGACTGGCACCAATCCATTTGAATCCAGCTTGTTGTGCACTAGTCGCCCATACCGAGTTTTCAGCTTGGGCTGACCACACACTATACAAACCAACTTTACCATCGTCCATGCTTTTACGCAGTGCTGGATCGTTCATAGCAACCTTATCAAATTGCTGTTTAAAATGATCCATACTAGACCAGTCTTTAATTCGCACAACCAGATCCGAGCCAGGCATAGGGTCTCGATCTTCTTGTACAACATGGATCAGCTTTATTTTAGGCCAAGCATCTTTTAATTGGCGAATGGCATAGTTTGCGGCATTTTTTGAACGGTTGTGGATAATGATATAATCTAGTGGCGCAGGAACATCATAGGGTGAAGTGTATGACGACATTGCACGGACTGATTTTAGTGAATTAATTAACGGGGTAGCCCGGAGTATTCTTCGTAACATTTACAATCCTTGTGTTTATTATTATTTTGCCGTCTTTGCGAGCATTAGCGAAGCAATCCAGTTCGGATTTTCAATTAAAATCGGACTGGTTTGCTCCACTTCGTTCGCAAAGAAGGCATTCGGCGTTTATAAAAACTGTATTATTTTCGTTTTTCAGGCCGTTTCCAACCATAAATTGTTTTTTGTTTCGATTCTGTCAACGTTAATTCCCCAGCGGGGGCATTCTTGCGAATCGTACTACCCGCTCCAATCGTAGCGTTTTCACCGACGGTGACAGGGGCTACAAGTTGCGTATCCGAACCAATAAACGCACCATCTTGAATGACCGTTTGATGCTTGTTTACGCCGTCATAATTACAGGTAATCGTGCCTGCACCGATGTTAACTTGCTTGCCGATGGTCACATCGCCTAAATAACTTAAATGACTGGCTTTACTGCCTTCAGCAAAAACGGCTTTTTTGGTTTCAACAAAATTGCCAATTTTACAGCCGTTAGCCAATACTGTACCGGGTCTCAGGCGAGC
>CAMDBQ010000021.1 GCA_945889365.1 Legionella genomosp. 1
AATTGGTGATTGATATACAGGTGATTTCGCCCGGTGATGAATTGACCGTGCACGCTGGCAAGCGCCATTTCACTTTGAAAGCGGCTGATTTACAGCATTATCAAGAGGAACGTGGTCGCCGAGGACATCGGTTGCCAAGAGGGTTACAAAATGTGACCGCGTTGCAGGTTTCGTTGAAATGATTTGGCGTCCGAGCCGCGCGCGGCTCGGAAAATACCGAAAAACTACGCTTCAACCCCAACCGTTGTTTCCAATGTATTAATAAACCTAGCCAGTTGCTGGCGCTGTTGTGATTGTTGGTTTTCACAAATGACCAACTCATGACTAACATGCAATGCTGCCATCAGCAGGGCTTGATAATCATCCTGACGTTTAGATGCGCTTTTTTTCTTGAGCAGCTCATCATTCAATTTTCGCGCGGCCAGCTTCAAGTTATTCATCTCGCCTTCAGGGCATTTGATTTGATAGGATTTGCTCAGTATTTTGATGGTGCACAATTTTGTTGTCGTCATGGTTACCCCTAAATGTCATTGCTCTGCCCAGATGGTAACAATTTTGGCTTGTTCGGGCAAATCAGCTATTATATACTGTGTATAGCCACAATTTCAGTTATTTTTTAAAAAAAGAGTTTATTATGCCAACTATTAGCGACCCCCTGCAACTACCTTCGTATCAATCGTTTGTTGATACCATTTCAATCCTCGAATTGCCCTTTTCGGGTAGTGAATTGCACGGCATTATGTGTGGTTATTTATCTGCTGGAGCCCCGCGCGAAGGTATCGCCTATTTGCGTACATTAATTGCCAATCAAAACGATCCGGCCATGCGACCTGCAACGCTTGCGATTTTTGCAGTCTATACCGTGACTCAGCAACAAATTGAAGGATTAGGCTTTGAATTTCAAATGATGCTACTGGATGACAGTGAAGCCATGGAGCGTCGTGGACAATCCTTTTGTGACTGGTGTGAAGGCTATACGCAAGGGATTCGGATGGCAGGAGTTGACTATAACGAGCTGGAAGACGAAGATACGCAAGATGCCCTGCAACATATCACTGAATTTGCAGACATGGACTACGAATCGTTGCACGTTGAAGAAGAAGACGATGACGAACGCGCATTGATAGAACTTATTGAATACACACGGATGGCGGTTTTGCATATTCACAGTGACTTGCAAGCCAATCGCCCAGATCGGGATGATGCTGAAACCGCTCATTAAAAAGGACACCTTGATGCCTACACATGATTACCAAGCCCGACAACACGATTTAGCCGCGCGACTACCATCAGGCTGTATAGCCGTGATCCCTGCTGCCAGTGAGGCCTTGCGCAACGGCGATGCGCATTATCGATTTCGTCAGGACAGTGATTTTTATTATTTAACCGGGTTTAACGAACCGGATGCATTGCTACTGATTACCTCAACATCGAGCTTTCTATTTAATCGCCCTCGTAACGTGGCCCAGGAACAATGGACCGGCAAACGTTTGGGACAGGATGATGCCTGCAGCATATTGGGTGTTGATGCCGCTTATTCTATCGCTGATTTGGAAACACGGTTACCGGAATTATTAGCAGATAAACAAGCAATTTATTATACGATGGGTCGCTATCCAGCATGGGAATCGCATATTCAACAGGCTTGGCAAACAGTCAAAGGCCAATCCCGCCGTGGCATAAAAGCGCCTGAAGCTTTTTGTGATTTGGCGCCTATTTTGGGTGAAATGCGCCTATTCAAAAGCAAAACAGAAATCGCGTTGATGCAGCAAGCCGGTAACATTACCGTTACAGCCCATCAGCGCGCTATGCGCGCTTGTCGTCAAGCAACATTTGAATACCAACTCGAAGCAGAAATCCTGCATGAGTTCACCTTACAAGGCTGTCGCAGCGTTGCTTACGACTCGATCGTTGCCGGCGGTTCCAATGCCTGTGTTTTACATTATACAGAGAACAATCAGCCTTTGCGGCAGGGTGATCTGGTATTAATCGATGCGGGTGCTGAGTTTGAAAATTATGCAGCAGATGTTACCCGAACGTTTCCACTAAACGGACGTTTCAGTGCCGAACAACGTGCGATTTATGAGTTGGTACTGCGTGCCCAGCAAGCCGGTATTGCTTGCGTGAAACCGGGTTGTATCTGGGATGAAGTGCAGCGGACCATCGTGCGCATTTTAACCGATGGCTTGGTTGAGTTAGGCTTATTGCGCGGCAACGTGGATGATTTAATCGCCAGCGAAGCTTACAAACCGTTTTATATGCATAATTCCGGTCACTGGTTAGGTTTGGACGTTCATGATAGCGGTCGCTATAAAACCGAAGGTCAATGGCGCGCCTTGGAAGAGGGAATGGTGCTAACTGTTGAGCCTGGATTGTATATCCGTGAGCGGCTTGATGTGGATGAGCGTTGGTGGAATATCGGTGTGCGGATTGAAGATGATATCCATGTCACGCACGATGGCCATGACAATTTAACCGCTGCGCTTGCAGTGAATGTTGATGATTTAGAGGCTTTAGTGCGTGGTTGATCGTGAAATTGATATTCTGATTGTAGGTGGTGGCTTAACCGGCGCTGCATTGATGCTGGCGTTGTCTGACGCAGGCTTTAGTACCTTGCTAGTAGAAACAAAGCCTTTTTCTGAACACGTTCACGCACATTTTGACGCCCGCAGCCTGGCGATATCGCCTGCCAGTGTGTCGATCTTGCAGATGCTCAAGGTCTGGCCCCTGTTACACGATTCAGCAGCGCTGATCAAAACCATTCATGTCTCGGAACAACACCGATTTGGCAGCGCACGCTTGTCTGGTAAACAACATAACCCGCTGGGTTATGTTGTAGAAATGCACCACATCAACCGAGCGTTATATCAATTGCTGGATCAGCAGCGCGTTATGGCTCCGACACGATTAACTGCCGTTAATGCGACCGATGGCACAGCGACCATCACTGATGCATCCGGTGATTCCACCGTGAAGGCGCGTCTGATTGTTGCAGCCGATGGTGCGAACTCTTCCGTGCGCGAATTGTGTGGCTTGGATACACAAATTAAAGATTACGCCCAGCACGCCATCGTTGCGAATATAGGTTTAGCACGCTCGCATCAACAGGGTGCTTATGAGCGATTTACCTCTGCCGGTCCACTAGCATTATTACCACTAACAGGCCAGCGCTCGTCACTGGTTTGGGCCATGCCGCCAAAGGAGGCTGCTCGTTTAATGACCATGACTGAAGTTGGGTTTTTAAATCACTTACAACGCGCATTTGGTTATCGACTAGGTCGTTTTACTCGCGCTGGCGAACGCGTGGTCTATCCATTACAGCAAGTGCTGATGCCAGAACAAGTGACGGGTAAAGTCGTCTTTGTCGGCAATGCCGCGCATACTCTGCATCCCGTAGCAGGACAAGGATTTAATTTAGGATTACGCGACGTAGCAATGCTGGCACAGTGTATTGTTCAAGAAGGATTAGAGGCTGATATGTTAAAAACCTACCAGCAATCGCGTCGACATGATCAGGCCTCCATTGCGCGGCTTACGGATGGATTGGTTGAAGTATTCACTTGTCATCTACCGGGAATGGCACTGGCTAGATCAGCCGGATTGATCGCCGTGGATAATATTCCCCTGTTAAAAAATTTATTAGCACGCTACGCACGCGGCTATGCAGGGGTTACTCCAGATTTGGTATGTGGGATTAAATTATAAAAGTTATACGACCTCTGTAGGGGCTCGAGGCGCGCGCCAGGTGCCCCTACAGGTGGATACAATAAAACATCCATCCAGGATCTTAAATGACGCAACAAGTAGACATCATCATAGCCGGCGGCGGCATTATTGGCCTAAGTGCTGCTATCGCGATGCGCCAACGCGGTTTCTCCGTAACCATCGTAGACGCAGGCTCATTAACAGCCAACACCAGCACCCCAGACGCTCGCGTCTATGCAATCAATCAAGCCTCCCAGCGCCTACTAAACAATCTAGGGATCTGGCAAAACGTCGATCAATCCCGCGTATCACCCTACACCCACATGCACGTCTGGGACGCAGCCAACGGCGCTCATATTGATTTTGATGCACGAATGATCGGCACAGATAAACTCGGCGTCATCATGGAAGAATCCATCATCAAACAAGCCGCATTACAACAAGCCACGCAACTGGGCATCGAATTTTCCCCGAATTGTCGAATAAATGCCGTGCAATCGAGTGTTGAAGGCATCAGCCTGCAAGCCGAATCACAAACCTGGCAAGCCAAATTATTAATCGTAGCCGATGGTGCCGCATCCACAACCCGTCAATTATTAGGTGTATCGATCACCAGCTGGCCCTATCATCAAAACGCCATTGTTTCGACCATTGAAACAGAAAAACCACATCAACACACAGCCTGGCAAGTATTCAACCCAGACGGCCCATTGGCGTTCTTACCATTAATCGACCAAAACCGCTGCTCCATAGTCTGGTCAACCTCCACAACCCACGCCCAACAGTTGATGACGTTGTCCGATGAGGACTTTGAAAACCAGCTAACAAAAGCTTTTTCAAATAAATTAGGCAACTGCAATATCATTGGAAAACGCCATCAACTTCCCCTAACCATGCGTCACGCCAAACAATACAGCAGTTCAAACTGGCTACTCATGGGCGATGCCGCCCATACCATCCATCCCTTGGCAGGATTAGGCCTTAACGTAGGTCTGGCTGATCTCACCTGCTGGCTAACGCAACTGGACACCAACAAAAATCACGTTTGGTCGAACAAAATCCTCGGCGCCTACCAGCGCCAACGAAAACACGCCGTATGGCAAATCATTGCACTGATGGGCGGTCTAAAAACACTTTTCGCCAATCCATTGCCACCGATTACCCTGTTGCGAGGCATAGGATTAAGCGCATGCAACAGCTTATCGCCATTGAAACGACTATTTATAGAACACGCAGCGGGGTAGCACCGAAGTCCCGCGGTACACCCTCAATTAACATGATACATCGTTGAATATTTTTGAATGCAGTTGGTCTTTTGCAACCCAAGATACGAAGTTCCTAAAGCTGTGTTTTGATCCCGCTGTTTCCAGTGAGTCGTATAACCGCCAGTACTTTTGCAGAACATGAATGTGAACGTGGCGAATACACGTCCATTAAGGCTTGGTTTTTGGCATAACATCAGAGTGTGAAATGTCAGCGCGCTTTAATACCAACATTCTTCTCTTTAAACGTCTGAACGATAGCCAAATTAAGATCACTGATCACTCTATCTTTAAAATCAACGTCTTTAATAAAAAACACAAGATCCACGATGAGAGCGAGTGTTCCCCCGCTGAGTATTTGATCCAATAACACAGTGGGTTGATGCGGTGGCGTTTGAATCACATGGCTGTTTTTTAATGCAACACTCAGAACCAGTTCTTGGGCAAGATCCAAATCCTCTTCTTGATCCAACAAAACCTGAATGCTAAGTCGCGATGACCTATCTTGAAAGGTATAGTTATCCAGTGGTCTGTTCTTTAATAAAGAATTAGGGAGAATGGCGACAGATTGAGATAAGGTCAGCAGCTGAGTTGAGAAAAGCCCTATCTTTTTTATAAACCCTTCCGTCCCATCAAGCATGACATGATCGCCTATTTTTATAGGCTTCGTAATCAACAAAATCAGACCACTGACGAAATCACTCACGACCTCTTTTAGCCCAAACCCAAGCCCAACCGACAACCCACCCATAATCAAGGCTATTTTTGAAAAATCAAAGCCTAGCCGGAGGAATGCAGCGATCAGAGCAAGGGAAAATGCAATATACGTAATCAAGATGCGAATGGTAACTTGTCTATGCGGGTCGCCTTTAAACGACTTGCTTCTTGAAAGATACATCGCCAGTGCGCGTCCCGATAATGAGACCAAGCAAAATACCGCTACCGCATAAACTATCGTGGTATTAATCACTATCGACCCAATATGACTGCCGTCTCGTACCTTCGCGATGCCTTGGTCGATAGTGTAAGCGGACGCGCCCCAAATAAGAGCTAAACCCACTACTAAAAAAACTAAGATGGGTATATTAAAGACCCATCGCAAGATCGAGACCTCAATGAATTTTTTATGTCGTTCAAGTGCAAAGAAGCGGTGGAGTTTATTAGCCAGCTTGCTCGACGGACTCTGAAACCATACAAAAAATGCGTTGCCCAAGTAACGAGTCGACTCCCATGTAAGAAGGATTATCATTAACGATGCAATCAAATTTGGAATAAACGCTTGAGCTAAATGAAGAAAACCCGACCATGCCCATACGATGACTAAACCATAAATGGCTGGCAATATCATTTTTGTGATTTTAAGTGCATGAGGCGAGAGGGTTTTTGCAAAGAAATGCAGGCGAAACATTAGCCAATTGATCCAGAGAAGCAATAAATTGATTAGTGTTATCCATACCATCTGACATAACACAATGATATCCGGCGGGATAGATTGACCCACCCAAAACAGAGTGCCAATAAACCCAAGAAGAAGGATGGTGGCAACGACGCTAATGCGTCTAAACAACGCCAATGCAATATGATTATTTTCACTGAGTGTTACGTATAGCCTTATGGCAATAATACTGTCTACGACGATTAGCCATAGAAATGGAGAGGAAGGAGCGATATCGTGCTCAGTATAGTCACTTATCCGGCCATAGATTATTACCGATAATACAAAAAAGAATACTGATTGTTGAGGAAGTATTGACAGTTGTTTATTCGACAGAAATAAGAGATTTGATTTTGAACGGGGTATGGTTAAGTATTTGGCAAAAACAAGCGTACATAAATAGCCTAATAGAGCATAGGCGAATATCAGCATAATGCCCGGAGCTGACTGGTAAAATAGTTCAGTATTATAATGAAGTGGGTCTAAATGGAATTGATTCCAGATAATCGGCGTTTTTTTAAAGATTTTGTTTGCGCTGTTTTTTATCATGGTTAGGGAAATATTATGTAATGTCTTCTGCGCCAGAAAGACATAAAAAGAGCAATCGGCATTTTTTTTATCATAAATTGTTTTCATGCTGGACAAATAATGGTAACGTGCAGGATCCTGTTTAACGCTTTCATTTTGAAAGATTGGCAGAATTGCCTGGGCCTGTCCTTTTGTATATTTTGAACACGCATTGGCTTGTGCTATTGATGCTGTAATTGACATTTCTGCGCGAACTAGATCGTTATAGTTGTTATTCTTTTGTAATAATTGCTGATCAATCTGGTTCAGATATTTGGTTTTTTGCTCAAAATCAAAATATCCCAAACTATCATGCAAATTATCAGCACATGCTGATACCGATATAAATAAGTTGATGAGTGCAATAATGACGATATGATGAAATTTCATCGCTGCCAGATGTTTGAATGAATATGCTTATAGTTATAGTGCTTATATACAAGCTTGTAAAGGATTGGGTAACTCCCCACGGCTGTCCCTTTAAAATTATAACATAGGGAGTTACAGGATTTGAAACGTATCCGCAGCAGTAATTAGCTGCGATCCAGACGTCCCTGTAAATCCAACACCTCATCTCGAACCAGCGCGGCTTGCTCAAACTCCATGTTTTTCGCATGCGCATACATTTGTTTTTCCAGCACGCTAATCCGTTTAACCAATTCATCCGTAGACAAAGCAACATACGCCGCCTTCTTCTCGGCAACCTTGCTCTTTCGAGTGCCAAAATGCGCACCTTCCATAATGTCCTCGACCGATTTGATAATTCCTTCTGGCGTGACCCCATGTTCTAAATTAAATGACGTTTGTATATCGCGCCGACGCTGCGTTTCATCCAGCGCACGCTGCATCGAACCGGTGATTTTGTCGGCATAAAAAATAGCACGTCCATTAATGTGACGTGCCGCTCGACCAATCGTTTGAATAAGCGACCGTTCGGATCGCAAAAACCCTTCTTTATCAGCGTCAAGAATAGCCACCAAAGAGACTTCCGGCATGTCCAATCCTTCACGTAGCAGGTTAATCCCCACTAAGACATCAAACTCGCCCAAGCGTAAATCACGAATGATTTCCACGCGCTCTACCGTATCAATATCAGCATGTAAATAACGGACTTTGATCCCTTGCTCACGTAAATAATCGGTTAAATCTTCGGCCATACGTTTAGTCAGAGTAGTCACCAAAATGCGCTCACCTTTGGCTGTCACCAAACGGATTTCAGAGAGCAAATCATCGACCTGATTCGTCACTGGACGAATGGTTACCGGGGGATCAATCAAACCCGTAGGGCGCACCACCTGTTCTGCGGTATTATCCGCATGTTCAAGTTCATAAGGCCCTGGAGTAGCCGATACATAAATGGTTTGCGGCGAACGCTCAGTAAACTCTTCAAAGCGCATGGGACGGTTATCCAGTGCCGAAGGCAGCCTGAAACCATAATTAACCAGCGTTTCCTTGCGCGCACGGTCACCGCGGTACATCCCACCGATTTGAGGTACCGTAACATGCGACTCATCGATAATTAACAACGCATCTGCCGGCAGGTAATCAAACAACGTCGGCGGCGCTTCACCCGGACCGCGTCCTGATAAATAACGAGAATAATTTTCAATCCCGGAACAAAACCCAAGCTCCAGCATCATTTCAATATCAAAACACGTGCGCTGCTGTAAACGCTGCGCTTCGACCAATTTATTCTGTGACTCAAATTCAGCCAATCGTTCCTGTAATTCTTCTTTAACCCAATCAATGGTTTGCAAAATGCGCTCACGAGGGGTTACATAATGGGTCTTGGGGAAAATAGTCACTCGAGGCAAGCGTTGAAACACCTCGCCGGTCAAGGGATCAAAACAAGCAATATTGACCACCTCATCATCAAACAATTCAATACGAGTTGCATTTTTTTCCTCATCAGCAGGAAAAATATCAATGATGTCACCATTCACCCGAAACTGCCCACGCGCCAAGCCTTGAGTACTGCGCGCATACTGCATCTCAGCTAAACGCTGCAAAATCTTGCGCTGATCACATCGCTCACCACGAGACACATGCAAGACCATGCGCAAATAAGAATCCGGATCACCCAAACCATAAATAGCCGACACCGTAGCCACGATAATCGCATCCTTCCGCTCAATTAACGCCTTGGTAGCCGACAATCGCATTTGCTCGATATGTTCATTAATGGAGGAATCTTTTTCAATAAAGGTATCAGAAGCCGGAACATAAGCCTCCGGTTGATAATAATCATAATAAGAAACAAAATACTCAACCGCATTATCCGGAAAAAATGCCTTAAATTCACCATACAATTGCGCCGCCAACGTTTTATTAGGCGCCATGATCAACGTAGGCTTTTTAGCCGCTTGAATAACCTGAGCAATGGTGTACGTTTTACCCGAACCCGTAACGCCCAATAAAACCTGACGAGCCAAACCCGCCTCAACGCCACGGATCAAAGACGCAATTGCCTCAGGCTGATCACCTGCCGGCTGAAAATCTGATTTAATTTTGAATATATTCTTCATAATATATACTATATCATATTCTAAGCTAAAAAATAAAAACTTTAGTCAAATATGCTCTTGACCAAAAGCCATAATCCATTTAATATTCCGCCGTATTCCCCGGTAGCTCAGTCGGTAGAGCGGATGACTGTTAATCATTAGGTCGGCGGTTCGAGCCCGTCCCGGGGAGCCATATACAGTAAGGGTTATATGGCATCTCTCCAAAAATATATTCATGAAATTATAAAAAACGTTCCTCTAAACGTTCCTCCTAGCATCTTGCTAGGTAGTTTTAAAACATCAAACCTCAATTTTCTAGAAAGCTTAGCGTGCTACTATTACGTAATAATACAAAATGAACTCATGAGTAAAAATAATGCAAGACACGATTATTAACCAGATTATTAAACAAGAAACGCAACTGCTTGATAAAGTCGACTCGCTGGATGTCCTTGCTGATCTCATCGATAACGAGTTTATGGAAATTGGTAGCAGTGCTGTTGTTTTCGATAAGGCTGAGGTTATGCGATGGCTTGCGAGTGATGACCAATCCGAACGCATTGGAACCTCATTTGAAGCACGCCAACTTGCTGAGAACATTATTCTATTAACCTATATTAGCGCCATTAAAGACACTCCAGTTGCCGAAAGTAAGCTAGCCGTACGGTCTTCAATTTGGCGATTGACAGATGGCCAGTGGCGTATGGTTTTTCATCAAGGTACGCCATTGAAATAAGTATTGCCCAAAAATGCGAGCTTACGAGCGGTTATAAGGAGGATTGGCGGTGAATAAAATGACATTAACTATTCGAGCGATCGACCAAAAGGATTTTTTTAGTTGGAAGACCCTTTATAAAAAACATCTGGCACATTATAAGACAGACCTTACTGAGGCAAAGTTGGCGACTCTTTGGTCTTAGTTTTTTGATACTGAGAAACAAATGTATGGTAACGTTGCTATCCACGACAATCAGATTATTGGGTTAGTTCATTTTCGGGGATGGTTCAAAACCAGTGGACACTCACCCTGTTTTTTGTAGTTATTTTTGAGAGCAGTCATCGACCAACGAATTGATCTATGATACAAAATTTATCGTCAAAACAAAAAAAGGATCATGATGATAACTGCTCACAAAAATAACCAAGCCAAGCGTATTTCAGGACCAATAAAACTCGATATTGCATTACAGGCTATCCGTCGCCAACAAACTGTTTCCGAGATTTCAAAGCATTTTAATTGCAGCCGAACAACCGTTTACAAGCAGCAAGACAAAGCATTGGATGCGGCTAACAAAGTATTTGAGCAGGATGACGAAGAGGTGCTGTTTTATATCCCCGTCACGAAGTCATTCATTCATCAATCGGTAGTTGCACTGCGCCTTATTTGCGAATCCAGCTATAGAAACATCCAGTTTTATATTCAAGCCATATATAATTATCACGTATCACTGGGAGCTGTCTTTAATATTCTTGATAACAACGCAGAGAAGGCCATACCCATCAATCAATCGTATGATTTGAGCCTGATTAAAGACAGCGCATCTGATGAATTGTTTCATTGGGTAAGCCCCATACTGGCAACAGTTGATATCCCCTCGCGGTTTTGTGCCTTACTGGTTAAAGAGGATTGCCGGGATTATGAAACCTGGGGCGTTCATCTTCTGGATCTGATAGAGCAAGGATTTGGGCCGGAAATATCGATTATTGATAGTGCCAAAGGACTTACTAAAGGCTTCGAAGGGGTATTACCAAAGACTGCCATTCGACACGATCATTTTCATATCATCATGGACTTAAAGGACTGCGGCAAATTTCTCAGCAACAAAGAAGCATCTGCTGTGACCGTAGCATTGAACCATGCCCCTATTGAAGGCGTTGATTTAAGCAGGGTTCTTTTAAGATCCGTTGATCTTAATTCAGAGCAATATCCTTTAATACAATTGGAATGACTTTAAGAGAAGAGCTAATTTTATGAAACCTTTAACTCTATCAACTAAACGCCTAATATTGAGATCTTCAACTGATAAAGATTCAGAACTTTTGTTTAAAAATTACTGTTCGGATATTTATAGTTCAAAGTTTCTAACACGAAAACCACATATAAATATTGAACAAACCACTAAATTTTTAAAGGATTGGTGTATAAACTCTTGGATCGAAGAATCAAATCAATTTGCATGGGTGATAGCATTAAAAGATACAGATGAGGCAATAGGTGTTTTTCTTGTAGAAATAGAAGGGCATAAAGTGATCCATTATGGAATTTCTCGTGCATTTGAAGGAAAAGGATTCATTACTGAAGCTGGTCATGCCGCTGTTGATTGGTTGTTGTGTCAATCTGATTTACAACGTGTTTGGACCATTTGTGATTTAGAAAATCAAGGATCTATTAATGTTTTGGAAAAATTAGGCTTTAATAGAGAGGGCGTTCTTCGCAAGTGGCTTACCCTGCCGTCTTTTGAGTGTTCTTCAGCCAGAGATTGCTACATATACGCGCGGATCTAACATCCGCTAGCGGTAAATACACCATGGTTTCATACGTCGTATAATAGAAATAGAGAGAGCGATGTGCTCGCTGCACTTGCTTTGAAAATACGAGCCTGATTTTATAAGACTAAATACTTAACGTTGACTACTTTGACTACGATTTTTAGCTAAGGTCTGATTATAAGTAATCAGACTTAGTGGTGAATATCCAGTTTCGAGCTCAGCTAGCCAGCGCGGCTAATACGTGCCGTGGGTCTCTACTAATCGCGCGCAACAATGCTTTCGCTGGTCCCGTAGGTTCTCGCCTACCCTGCTCCCAATTTCTTAGTGTCCCTAAATTAACGTCAATTAGATGGCAAAATTTAGCCTGCGTTAAACCCGTTTGTTTTCGGATCTCTTTCACGTGTAACGCATCAACTACAAACTCACGAGAAGGAACGCGTTCTCCGTCAATAATTTCACTCATCTGAGTCATGCTTTCAACGAGCCGATCAAATAATTTGTTATCCATGATTACCACCGTTCGTTTATGTAACGCAAAACTTTTTTCTGTTCAGCTGTTAGATCATCTTGGATGCCTTTCTTATAGATCAACAACAACCTTATTTGGGAATCAACCGTTACATGATAATAA
>CAMDBQ010000022.1 GCA_945889365.1 Legionella genomosp. 1
AAGGATTTCAATTATCGTGAAGAATTCAATAAACTAGACGTTAAAGCGCTGAAACAAGACTTGCTTGCTTTTATGACTGACAGTCAACCATGGTGGCCGGCTGATTGGGGCCATTATGGTGGTTTAATGATTCGTATGTCTTGGCATGCTGCGGGCACATATCGTGTGGCTGATGGTCGTGGAGGTGCTGGCACCGGGAGCCAACGTTTTGCTCCCCTGAACTCCTGGCCTGACAATGTGAACTTAGATAAGGCGCGTCGGTTGTTATGGCCTATCAAGAAAAAGTATGGCAACAAGCTTAGCTGGGCTGACTTGATAACTCTAATGGGGACTATGGCCTTTGAATCTATGGGTCTTAAAACATTTGGCTTTGGTTTTGGTCGTGAGGATATCTGGCATTCTGATAAGGATATTTACTGGGGCTCTGAAAAGACATGGTTGGCTGCTGAGCGTTATGAGGATAAGCATCGGGACTCGTTAGAAAATCCACTTGCGGCAGTACAAATGGGTCTTATCTATGTCAACCCTGAGGGCGTTAATGGTCAGCCAGATCCCCAGCGTACAGCTCAGGATATTCGCGTGACCTTCGCACGTATGGCGATGAACGACGAAGAGACCGTTGCTCTAACGGCTGGTGGTCATACGGTTGGAAAATGCCATGGAAATGGCAATGTAAAGTTTTTAGGGCCTAGCCCTGAAGGTGCCGATATTGCAGATCAAGGCCTTGGCTGGATCAACAAAACTACTAATGGCATTAGTCGTGATACAGTTTCAAGTGGAATTGAAGGTGCATGGACCACACATCCAACCCGGTGGGATAATGGCTATTTTTATATGCTGTTAAATTATGATTGGGAACAGAAGAAAAGTCCTGCTGGTGCCTGTCAATGGCAGCCTATCAATATTAAGGAAGCTGATAAACCGGTTGATGTCGAAGATCCTTCTATTCGTTATAGTCCGATTATGACTGATGCGGACATGGCCATGAAGGTGGACCCTGTTTATCGTGAAATTTCTGAGCGTTTTTATAAAAATCCTGATTACTTTGCAGAGGTTTTCGCGCGCGCCTGGTTTAAACTGACTCATCGAGACATGGGACCAAAGGCGCGTTACCTGGGTCCTGATGTGCCCAAGGAAGATTTGATTTGGCAAGATCCAGTGCCAGCTGGAAACCTGGAATATGATATTGCCGCTGTCAAAGCAAGGATAGTCGGCAGTAACTTAAGTATCAGTGACATGGTTGCTACCGCCTGGGACAGTGCACGTACATTTCGTGGTTCAGATAGACGCGGTGGTGCGAACGGAGCACGGATAAGACTTTTGCCGCAAAAGGACTGGCCAGGGAATGAACCTACACGTCTAGCTAAAGTCCTGGAGGTTTTAACCACTATCGCAGCTGATACAACCGCAAGTGTGGCGGATGTGATTGTGCTCGCTGGTAATGTAGGCATAGAGCAAGCGGCTAAAAAAGCGGGCTTTGAGATTACCGTGCCTTTTGCAAAAGGCCGTGGTGATGCAACTACCGCAATGACTGATTGTGACTCTTTTGCCGTACTGGAACCAGTTCATGATGGGTATCGTAATTGGCTTAAGCAGGACTACCACGTCAATGCTGAAGAACTCATGCTCGATCGCACGCAACTCAGCCGGCTAAATGCCGCTGAAATGACTGTGCTCGTTGGGGGTATGCGTGTGCTCGGCACGAATCACGGTGGGACTCAACATGGAGTGTTTACCGAGCGCGCAGGTGTTTTGACCAATGACTTTTTTGTTAACCTAACTGATATGGCTAATATTTGGAAGCCAGCCTGCAATAACTTATATGAAATTCGTGATCGTAAAACAGGTGATCTCAAGTGGACAGCAACTCGTATAGATCTTGTTTTCGGCAGTAATTCTATTTTACGCGCCTATGCCGAGTTGTATGCTCAGGATGATAACAAGGAAAAGTTTGTAAATGACTTCGTAGCTGCGTGGGCAAAGGTTATGAATGCGGACCGAGAATTTTAACCTGGATAGTCACCACGGCTGTAGCATGAATAACCGAGTTTTTTGTCGTGTACACCGGTTGTTTTGTCGCAGCCTGTCGCAGGGCTTAGTGAGTTATTAACTTTTTGTGATATAATCCACTAGCGCAAGGCTTTACTTGAGCGCCCTTTCAACCGCGAAGTGCCGCAGTGGTTATAAACTATGCAACAGCAGGAGTGAGCCACAAAAACCAAATACAAAGTCAACACAAAGTCAACACAAAGTCATTATGGACTATTTTAGGCCATTTTCTTGATCGACGCAACGGAAACCAACGTTTCAACGCCTTTGGCTGTTCGGCGTTGAGCCCCCTTCCATGCATGTCCATAAACCACTTCATAGGTTAATGGAAACTTGCCCTCAGGGGTGCAAAATGTCGACATGGCTTGCTCAAACCTCTTCCAGGCCTGCTTGCCGGTCAAACCCTTATTTCGAGCGGGATTGATATTGCGCCCTTGTATTTTCAATGACTGCAATAGTTTGGGCAGCGTTGCATAATGCGCCGTTAGCATTTCCATATCGACCACCGGATCAAGAAAATACTCAGCCAATAAACAATCGCCAACATGATGCATATCAGGGAAATCAATCACATGCGCGTGCTGGTCAGCGGTTGCAAACGCCTGTCGCAACTCACCAAACGTGTCTGGACCTAAGGTTGAAAACATCAGACAACCGCCAGGACTCATCACACGATTGATCTCACTAATCACAGCAGACAAGGGGTTCGCCCAATGGATCACTTGATTCGCGAATACCACATCAAAGAGCCCTGCGGGAAACGGCAAAGCAGTCATGTCGGCGTTAACCAAGCCCCATTTCCGGATCCAACCTTGATTTAACTTGGCATGCTTAAGCATTTCAAAGGCAAAATCCAAACCAACGATCTGTGCTTCGGGATAATGTTTTTTTAATTGTTGTGAAAAAACGCCCGTCCCACAACCTAAATCCAGCACATAGCGAGGCTTGATTTTCAAATAATGGAATCGTTCAAAAAGGCGCTCGCCAATTTCACGCTGAACTTTCGCGGCTTGCGTAAAGTCAGCTGCATGCGCATTAAACGCATTGCAAATTTCAGTTTTCTCGTTCATCATCGGGGTAGGAATAGCCAGGAAATCCAACGCGCATGCGTCATAAAATCGCAAGTATAACACAGATGTTACGGCTGCCTGTCATCTGTGGATTATGTAATCAATACCACACAGGCAAGCTAGCCATCTGCAAAGAATGCACCGCCCTACTTACCCCATTAGGCCCAGCATGCTGCTATTGCGCCTTGCCCCTGCCCGATGCCAGTTTTTTAGTTTGTGGTCAGTGTTGCCGGAAAAAACCCTATGTTGATACCGTCATAACAGCCTATCGTTTTGAAGAACCCTTACGAACACTATTGCATGAATTTAAATACCGTGAAGGCCTATATTTATCTACGTTTCTAACCGAGCTGATGTTACATGCACTACCCACAGACGACTACAAAACCGAATGCCTGATGCCCGTGCCCATGCATTCCACACGCCTGCGTAAGCGCGGCTTTAATCAAGCGGCTGAACTCGCAAAACAACTGAGTCGCAAACTAAAACTACCCTGTGATTTGACGCACTGTCGAAAAAGCGTGAATACCGCACCTCAAGCTGGTTTAAATGCTAAAGAGCGCAAAAGCAATCTACGCCATGCCTTCCAGGCCAAACCCAAACACTACGACCACATCACACTGATAGATGACTTGTTAACCACAGGAAGCACCGCTAATGAACTGGCTCGACTGTTAAAAAGTCAGGGTGTGAGTCGAGTGGATCTTTGGTGTTGTGCCAGGGTGGCCAGGCACTAGCATAGGTTGCGGCACACACACAGGTCTACTTTGCCGCTACAAAAAGAAGAATGATCTTTACTTGCGCAATAAAAGGCCGCATAATAGACACATTGTTTCTATTTTTTGGTGTCCATTATGTTTTCTAAACCTATATTACCTCTGAATCCAGATGATGGTTTTGATGAATTAGACCTGTCCGGTATAACTAATGAAGATAATATCTGGGCGGCTCAAGCACCTGGCGGCAAGTACGCCTCCTCTACGATGAGTAGCTGGTTGGGTGCAGCATTCCAGCCAATCAAGATTGGCAACGCTATCGTTGCTTATCAAGGTAAGGTTCAGGATACTATTGTATTTCCTCCTGTCACTGATGGAAAACCAACCCATCATACCCTTACTCTTCTCTCCGATGCACTGACTAAAGCCGAACCGAGCCTGAGCAAGGTAAAAAAAATGATATTCCCTCTCGCTGAAGAGCAAGGTTTCTTTTTCGGATGGGGACCGCGTCGTATGCATTGGGTCACGCTGCATTATGATACAACCACTCAAACAGCTACGCTTATCGATTCTCGACCGACCTTAAACTCCTGGTCCTATCTCACTGAGCCAATGAAACAGTTGCTCAATGAAGGGTTGGAACGACTCCATCTTAGAAAAGTTGAAACATTCAATCACCTCTATCTAGGAACTCAACATGACGACATTTTCTGTGGTGCATGGACCGCAACCACTATTGAAGCGTTGGCCAACGGTATGTCCATAGGGGATCACACAACTACAATATCAAGCGCAGATAAAGAAGGGATCATCGAGCATAATCGTAGGTTGATTATTGATGGTAAAAGTACGGGCATTTATCAGCGGGAAAGCACCCGCGCCGCCAGGAATATGGTAAAATCTAACTCGTGTGATTCCATCTCGACAGCCACGACGAGCGCCTCTAGCCTTAGTAGCCTCGATAGTAACGGCCCGGAAGACTTAGACTGGGTTATGGAGAATAATTCGACATCCCCTATGATCACGGCGAAAGCTCATGCCGCGCAAATCAAAGCATTTAATGACGGAGTGAATGATGGCGTGCGGGCAGCTAGAGCAAAATTTCGATCGTCTCTTCATGCACAAGATGAGTTATTGAGTATGCTAATCCATCGCGAAGGTATAAGACATAATAATTTAAAATTAACCCGTCAGAGCTGCGGAAACCAGAGTGCAGAGGATTTGCTAGCTGCCGTAGAGTCAGTCTATAAAGGAATGTCCGTCGCAGAGATAACGCAGAGTTCTCTAGCAAATGGCGGCTATACTTTACACGATCCAGCACGCTTCGGAGGCCCATTAAAGATGATGGGCTTTGATGAGAATGCGATCAACGCCATGGGTTTAACCGCTGTTTTAAAATATGATGCTGCAATATCGGCGCAATTTAATATTGCCCTTGAACAGGGATCCCTCAGCCAGTATCAAGCAATGCTATCTGATGGGCCGCGCGTTTCCCTCTCTCCTGATGACCTAGATTCTCCGTTGTTTGACGACTTTAATCAGGCGAGGATACTCGACACATGCAGACTAAAGGCTGATTTCCAAAAGTCTATCTATGCTGCTTTTGCTGAAGAAATTAACAGTGATCTAATTAACAGTGATCTTATATTGGCTCAAAAAACAGACCACCCTAAACACGCGTTGAATTTATCCAAAACAGCGCTGTCAGCTGTGATTTTAGGCAGGCCAGCACCATTCACTTTTGGGTCTGACAGCCCAAAGGCGAGTCACGAGGCCGTCCTAAGGCTTGTTGCGTCATCCAATGCACCCTCCTCATCTCCACAATCAGAAGCAATGCGCATGATGAACTACTGCTTAACATACCCCAGCAGCGAATTGTGTTTTATGAGAGGTAATTCAGACGGCCGTGTGTTGACGCATTTCAACCTTTTCAACATGCGTAACGATGGCAAGCCTGATGACGCGATATTGTCCGAGATTATGAAAGAATATAGCAAAGGGGAATGTCTCGCTGTGGGCGTATGCTCAGCCAATCAGATAAATAGGGTTCAAGCGCTGATTGATCCACGGAAACTCACACAACTACGACTCGGCAACACACGCAGCGAATCAAATGTGCGCCAAGCCAGTCGCGCTGGAGACTTGCCCCAGGCTCCAACACCCATCCAAAATAATCCGCTGAACTATTCGTTCCTCATCGCAACGTTAGCTCATCCAGTAACAAAAAACTTAAGTGTCATTATACTGATGGCCAGCTTACTTCTCTTAGGCCTGGTTACTGCAGGGCTCAGTAGCATACCCGTCATGGCTGGAACTGTGCTTGCAGCAGTAGGCATGTTTTCTGGCGCAGCGATGTCAATGGGGAACCGATGGGCTCTGCAACAGAGCTCAGATAAATCTACCATGACTGCGCTATAGTAAGCCGGCTGAGGGGGCAAGACTTTTGCCCCCTAGTGCCTCGTCTTGTTAATACGCTCCCTTAAACGGTCGTCCCCGCAAAGGCGGGGATCCATGCTTGGCATCACTACCATACCACACAAGAGATGGTTCCCCGCCTTCGCGGGGATGACCGTTTATGCATTATTAATAACCAACTTCAAAGCCGGACGTCCAGAGGCTCTGACTAGCTCTTGCCCTTGACGATACACCTCAAAAATTCGATACGCTTGGGCGGTCTCACTATCGATCAACTCTACATCCTGCCCCCCATCATCAACCAATGTAACAGACAAATGCATTTCTCTGAATTGACCTATATGATAACGCTCTGTCAACATGCGTATTACGCCTTGCAAGCTTTCAGCAGCCTCACCACTATCATGCTTGCCATGAAAGATAATTTCCATAACATCTCTCCCCTATCAAAATAATTATCTATCTTTATTATCGGCCTCAAAACACAATACTTGAGTCAATTAAGAACATTTATTTAAAAAAAATTACAACAAAACACCCGTGATACCGAAAAAAATACTGAACTTGCTTGCAAAAAAACGTCAAATCGCTAACATGTGGTAACTTTTTTAAAATAAGAATAGAAAATATGAAAAGATTAGTCCTCATTTCTGCAGCATTATTAACAACCACCCTTGCGACTGCAGCAACCCCAATTAATGGTTGGTATAGCAGCGCATTTGGTGGATACACCTACCTACCTGGCAACATTAATGCAACAAACCTGGGGCTCACTCGTTCAAACGCGACATATCATTCAGGCTTTGATGCGGGCGCCAGCCTGGGTTTTAAAAGCAACCCGATGCGTTATGAAGGCGAGCTAACCTACATGAAAGCCAACGTTAACCATTTTGATGTCAATGGCATTCGCCAAACTCCATCATCAGGTTACACCAACGCGGCCTTGGGCTTGGCCAATGTTTATTATGATTTTCCTGGTTTTACCCTGTCTATCCAACCCTTTCTTGGTGCGGGAATTGGCTATGCTTGGATTCAGAACAAGTTAGATAGCACAGGACCTTTTGCTGTAACTAATTTTTCTAACACGAACAGCGTATTCGCCTACCAGGCTACGGGCGGGCTGACTTACAACTTTGCTGAAAATTATGCGCTTAGTTTAGGTTATCGTTATGTTGGTACAACCAATATTTCCGAAATGGGTCAAATGTTCCAGGCCCATATGGCTAACGTGGGTGCTGTTTACCGGTTTGATGGGAATAATTACAAGTAACATGTCTTTGTGAACACCCTAGGTTGGGCGTAGGCCCAACCTACAATGGGCGACGATTTCAACTTAAGGATGAGAAATAAATGAAACGACTAGGATTACTTGCTCTGCTACTGACCAACGCATCAGCTTATGCCGTCAATCCGGTCCAGGGCTGGTATGGTGGTATTCTTCTCGGAGTCAACTACACCCCGAGCACAAACTTTAATTTTCCCACAACGTTTGTCACACCTCCCGATCTAATCGGTCTGATACCCGCCATTCCAACCAACGTTGATATCACATTAAACTATAAAACCATGGGGCAGCTTGCAGGGCAAGTCGGCTATCGCTGTGGGAATTATCGCTTTGAAGGACAATTAGGCTATAACAACAGCCCCTACAGCTCATTAAAACTTGAAGGATTGGGTGGCAAAAGCATTACTCTGCTTGCTCCAGCCAGCAGCCCATATTATAGTTTTGAAGGCAGTACAAACACGACGTCAGGCATGATTAATGGCTATTATGATTTCATTCCAACTGAGCCGGATTCTAACTTTGCGCCTTTTGTCGGATTAGGCATTGGTTACGCGTATACACAAAATGTCATTAATCTGGATTTTTGGTATAACAACACGGAAATTCGTGACGTCCGAATCAGCCGAACCACCACCTCCCCCGCAGGCCAAGCCATAATTGGCGCAAGCTATTTTCTTGATGATTTCACGGCGTTTTCCCTGGATTTACGCTATTTTACAACGCAGAAAAAGTCTGAAGTTCTTCAGGCACGCGTTCAAGTTGCCTCAGTTAACTTAACTTTCAATGGGGCGTTTAACC
Organism: Legionella genomosp. 1; assembly: GCA_945889365.1. GTDB lineage: Bacteria > Pseudomonadota > Gammaproteobacteria > Legionellales > Legionellaceae > DDPF01. Next base: position 8,334 of record CAMDBQ010000022.1, read on the forward strand.
TTGGCTAAATTTAAGATCCTGCCCTCACTGCTATCAGCAGATATAACACAGATAGGTGAGGAAGTCAGCGCGGTAATGCAAGCCGGAGCTGATATGCTGCATGTTGATGTCATGGACAATCATTATGTCCCTAACCTGACATTCGGCCCCCTCATGTGCCAAGGATTGCGTAAACGATTTGGCGATTTGCAAATCGATGTGCATTTGATGGTGTCACCTGTGGATGCATTAATTAAACAGTTCGCTGAAGCAGGTGCGACACGGATCAGCATTCATCCCGATGCGACCATTCATCTGGATCGCAGCTTGCAGTTAATTCAAGAATCAGGGTGTCAGGTTGGCTTAGTGATAAATCCTGCAACATCGCTTCATTGTATTGACTACTGCTTACATCGCCTGGATTATGTATTGTTAATGACGGTTAATCCGGGCTTTGCTGGACAAACCCTGATCCCTGAAGTGATCACAAACATATCGAAACTTCATAAACAACATCCGACACTACCCATTTGCGTTGATGGTGGAATAACCTCAGATAATATTGGCCAACTGGCTCGCGCAGGAGCGATAGAATTTGTTGCGGGATCGGCTATATTTAACAGCGGTGATTATGCCAAGACGATTGCCAAGATGCGTGAACAATTAAGTTATGAATGAAATGCAATACTACGTAGGGTCACGCGGCGCGCGCGGCGTGACCCTACATATGCTGGCTAGTATAATGGCTATTAGCCTCGGCATGTCTCATTCTGTTTTTGCCATCTCAGGACAAGCCTATATGGATAGGTTTCACACCTATACTGAGTGGTGTCAACATTTACCTCGAACACCCGACCCTGAGTTTCTCGCGTTTATCGATAAACCAACGCCTCTTACCCAAAAATTGCGTGAAAAATGGCTCTACCAATTGGCTTATAACAAAGATTGGGCCTTGTTCACTCAATATTACCCGGGCTCAACAGACACTAACTTGCAATGTTATGCTCTCACAGCACTTTACAACCAAGGCAAGCATCAACAAGCACTGGAATCGTCAAAAAAATTATGGCTCAATGGTGGCTCTCAGCCCATCGCATGTAATGGGTTATTTACAGCATTGCTAGACCAAAATGAAATCAGTGACACGCTGATTCAACAACGCCTTGCTTTGGCCCTAGCTAACAATAATCTTTCCTTGGCACGCTATTTGTTAAAACAATATAAACCTGCTCGCATCAAAGATGCTGACATATTAAGTGCTATCGCTCAAAATCCGAAACGTATCATGCAACTTGACTCCGGCCAGGTGCATGGTGAATTTTACTTATATGGCCTTAAACAGATAGTACCGCGCAATATTGATGAAGCGATTCGTATTTTTGAAAGTCCACACGCTCAAAGAGTCATGAACATTGCACAAAAACAAGCTTTTTTAGCAAATATTGCCCTCTATAAAGCCATGCGAAATCAACCCGATACCGACCAGTGGTTTGCCAGGGTGCGACCTGAATGGTACAACGAGACATTACTGGAATGGGAGGTTCGTTATGCCCTCATTCATCATCATTGGCATAAAGTGATCTATTTGATCAGTAAATCTCAAAACAAACATGGGCCGAATAACCAATATTGGATGGCTCGTGCATTAGCCGCATTAGGTGAGAGTCAGATGGCCAAGGAGTTATATCAACAATTAGCTGAAAAACGTAATTATTATGGTTTTCTGGCGAGTTTACGATTAAACAAGCATCCCAGTTTTGAAAATGAGCCTACAACCCGTAATACACAAAAATTAGCGGCTTACAAACCCATTACCGATCAAATCAGAGATCTTTATATATCACACCAGACTCAACAAGCATCACGGCTTCTAAATGATTTTATCAGTGAATTGCCGAAGAATGAAAAAAGCGCGCTGGCGTCCTGGGTGGGCAATGATTTAAATTGGCATGATAAAGCCATTTTCTTAAGTACCAATGATGATTTGAATAATCAACTGACCCTACGGTTCCCATTGGCTCACCGAGAAGTAGTGCGAGCCTATTCCAAAAATTACCAGATCCCTCAAGAATTAATTTATGCCGTCATCCGCCAGGAAAGTTTGTTCCACGACGACATCGTGTCATCAGCTGGTGCCAATGGTTTAATGCAAGTCATGCCAGGAACTGCGCATCTTGTCGCTAAACGTGCGAAAATTTACTATACAAACAAAGAACAATTATTTTCACCGCAAAAAAACATTCATATTGGTACAGCTTATCTCCAACTACTAGCTAACCAATATCACCAGCACCCAGTTCTCATGATGGCAGCCTACAACGCAGGTCCGAGACAAGTTAATTTATGGTTAAAAAGTCATGAGCCAAAGGAAATAGACATCTGGATTGAAACCTTGCCTTGGCGCGAAACCAGAAATTACCTAAAAAATATCATTTCATTTTACGCCGTTTATCAATACCGCATGCATGAAAAGCTAAGCCTTGATGCGTTTATGCAGCCTTTATGACGCTTTTCTTTGAAGTTATTAGCACTTCGAGGTATCATTGAGATAATTTGCACCTGACCCAAATGGATAATAACCATGCAAGATAACTCATCAACAAGCAATTCGTCCTCCAGTAAACAAGAGTTTCCCAAAGCATTGCCATGGGTGATCTGGTCTCTAGCCGCCTTATTTTATCTTTATGAAAGCCTCATTCAGGTGTCACCCGGAGTCATGGTTCCCGATTTAATGAAGGCCTTTTCTATCAATAGTGCCGCATTAGGCAGCGTGATTGCTTTTTTCTTTTATTCTTATGCTGGCATGCAAATTCCTGTAGGCGTTCTGGTTGATAATTATAATGCTCGCTTTTTGCTAACCGGTGCAGCACTCTCATGCGCACTGGGCTGCGTACTTTTCGGCACAGCGAACAGTATTGTTATGATTGCTCTTGGACGCTTACTCATTGGTTTTGGAGCTGCATTTGCTGCCGTTTGTGCAATGAAACTAGCAGCCAACTGGTTTCCTCCCAGAAAATTTTCATTTCTTGTGGGTTTAATGGTCACGACGGGTATGATAGGCAGTATGATTGGTGAAACACCACTTGCCATTTTGGTCGATAGTATCGGCTGGCGTGAGACCATGCTATTTTTAGCCGTGTTCGGAATAATTATAGCCGTATTAATTGCATCGGTTGTTCGTCATTCCCCTGATTATTTAGGCAAAGCAAATCATGTCCGCAAGCAAGTAAAAAAAGAGCGTGCTCAACCTCTTTTGCAAGGGTTGTTAAATGTTCTTAAATGTCGCCAAAGTTGGTTACTAGCCATCTATGGCGGATTGATTTATGCATCAACATCTATTTTTGGTGGTTTGTGGGGCGTGCCTTTTCTCATGAAAGCATACAGCCTGGATAAGCCCGCTGCTGCAGGGATTGTTTCAATCATGTTTTTTGGCTGGGTTGTGGGCAGCCCATTATCTGGCTTGATGACGAGCGTGTTAAACTCGTATAAAAAAGTCCTTTGGATAAGCTCCGCGGGCGGTTTGACTGTAATGTTGGCCGTACTCTATATACCCCATTTACCTCTATTTTTATTGTCTACTTTCGTTTTTAGTTTCGGCGTATTCTCAAGCTTCTTTTTACCCTCGTTTACGTTGATGCATGATTTGCATGTGAACGCATCCAGTGGTGCCGCCCTTGGCTTTATGAATGCCGCCAATATGATTGGTGGAGCCGTTGGCCAACCCTTAATTGGCCTCCTGCTGGATGACACTTGGGATGGAACGATGCTGAACAACGTACGGATATATTCAACCTCTGATTATCAGTATGCATTGTCATGCTTGCCGATCATGCTGCTTGTGTCTTTAGCTTTAATACCCTTTATCAAAGAAAAGCACGGGTGATGCATCTTGTCGCCCTCGCGAGGACCATTACCAAATAAACTTGGAATAAACATGACTAAAAAATTATACATTAAAACCAATGGCTGTCAGATGAATGAATATGATTCATCCAAGATGGCAGAGGTATTACTGCACTCACACGGATTAGAAAAAACGGACAATGTTGAAGAAGCGGATGTGATTTTAATGAACACCTGCTCCATTCGTGAAAAAGCACAAGAGAAGGTCTTTTCGCAATTGGGTCAATGGCGCGAATTTAAGAAAAAAAATCCTCACGTGATCATTGGCGTCG
>CAMDBQ010000023.1 GCA_945889365.1 Legionella genomosp. 1
CAACTGAAGAGCTCACCTACTTTCCAAAAAAACAACTGGCAACAACGCCCAAAGACATTACATTTGTGCAAGATGGAAATGTGGTTCAGTCAACAGGAATGAAAGCCCATCTTGCACAAAATCGCATTCAATTATTAAGTAACGCACGAGGGACTTATGTGCCTAAACATGGATAAAAAAAATAAATGCTGTCATCTTCACGGCCGTGCAAAATTAGGGCTGATGCGCCAAGTTTTCATCTCATTATTACTGCTAGTCTTCACCAAGCCCATCTTCGCTCTGCCCAATGATCGCGAACAAATCGTGCAACTCCGCGCGGGCTCGGCAGATATCAATCAGCAAACCCACACGGGTATCTATTTAATTGACGTGCAACTGGATCAGGGCACAACGCATATCCGAGCAGTCGAAGCCATCACCACTGCAAATGAAAAAAATCAGCTCATTCTGGCTGAAATTAAAGGAAATAAAACGATCCAGGCGCACTATTGGTCGCTACCCGAAGTAAACAAACCCCTCATGCATGCGTATGCTGATATCATTAAATACCACCCCGAGAGCCATTTGATTGAACTGATTGGCAATGCACGTGTTGATCAGGAAAATAATTCTTTTTCCGCACCTAAAATCACGTATGATACATTGGCTCAACACGTCGTGTCAGAATCATCCAGTACGGCACGAACGACCATTATTTTCCATCCCGAGAAGCACGCATGAATGAATTAATCGCTCATCAGTTAAAAAAATCATTCAAGACCCGAACTGTCGTTAATGATGTGAGTATCCATATCAAACAAGGCGAATGCGTGGGCTTATTAGGCCCAAACGGCGCAGGCAAGACGACTTGTTTTTATATGATTGTGGGATTGCAATCATGTGACAAAGGCCAGATCACCTTAAATGGTCAAGACATCACAAAAACAGCCATGCATCAGCGCGCTCGCATGGGTATTGGTTATCTACCTCAGGAAGCCTCCATTTTCCGAAAGATGACCGTCAACGATAATATCCTGGCTATTTTACAATTAAGAACGGATCTCGACGACAACGGCCGCACAGAAAAACTAGAGCAATTGCTGCTTGAATTTCATATTGTCCATTTACGCAATAACCTGGGCATGAGCCTTTCTGGTGGCGAACGCCGCCGTGTTGAAATTGCCCGTGCATTGGCGATTGAACCTGCATTTATTCTGCTGGACGAACCCTTTGCAGGGGTCGATCCTATATCCGTACTCGATATCAAAAAAATCATTTTACATTTATGTGAAAAAAATATCGGTGTGTTGATAACCGATCACAACGTGCGTGAAACCTTGGATATTTGCGAACGAGCGTATATCGTTAATCAGGGTAGAATCTTATGTGAGGGCACTCCAGCCGACATCCTTGCCAACCAGCAAGTTCGAGCAGTTTATCTCGGTGAAGAATTTTCTCTGTAAATTGTGTGTTAAGATCTATGTATGAATAATAAATTTGAGCACATATATCATGAGCATTAGTCTGTTTGATCTGTTTTCTATCGGCATTGGTCCTTCCAGCTCGCACACCGTTGGCCCGATGATCGCTGCCAATGAATTTTTACAGCTCTTGGAAAAAGACCATTGCTTTGCCAAAACACAGCGCGTCAAAACTGAGTTGTATGGCTCACTGGCGTTGACCGGCAAAGGGCATGCTACTGATAAGGCAATATTAAACGGATTGGAAGGGAAATTACCCGATACCGTTGTGCCAGAAACCATGGTGCCTCGTGCCAAGGAAATTATTTCAAATCAGACTCTCTGGCTTGCAGGAAAAAAAGAAATCCCGTTTAATGAAAAACAAGATTTTCTCTTGCTCCAAAAAGAACTGCTACCCAAACACACCAACGGCATGCGGTTCACAGCTTTTGATAACAATGGAAACGAGTTGCTAAGCCAAGTGTATTATTCAATTGGCGGTGGATTTATTGTTACAGAAGAGGAATATGACCATCCAGCAGCTGACCCACATGTCGTGCCCTACCCTTTTGAAACGGGCCAACAGTTACTGGATCATTGTAAAAATAACAACCTGTCGATTTCTGAGATAATGATGGAAAACGAACGATCATGGCGCGATACAGATGCCATTCATTCAGGCATTCTTGCTATTGCCAAGGTCATGGATAATTGCATCGAAAATGGTTGTCATCACGATGGAATTTTACCCGGCGGGTTACTCGTCAAACGTCGCGCACCGGATTTATTAAGAAAAATAAATGGCAATAAAGGCGTACCCAGCATCTATGAGCGCTCAGACGTCATGAACCGTTTAAATCTGTATGCCATGGCTGTAAATGAAGAAAATGCGGCCGGCGGGCGTATTGTTACCGCCCCCACCAACGGGGCCGCCGGTATTATCCCTGCTGTTCTCAGATATTGTCAGGATGCCCATGAAAAATTGCACAATGACGATGTTTACACCTATTTTCTAACATCTGCCGCCATTGGCATTCTTTATAAAAAAGGTGCATCCATTTCAGGCGCTGAAGTAGGCTGTCAGGGTGAAGTCGGTGTTGCATCGTCAATGGCCGCCGCAGGTTTAACGGCTGTATTGGGCGGCACCACCGAACAAATCGAAAATGCCGCTGAAATCGCTATGGAGCATCATCTGGGCATGACCTGTGATCCTGTGATGGGGTTGGTGCAAATACCCTGCATTGAGCGCAATGCAATGGGTTCAGTCAAAGCCGTGAACGCCTGTCGTATGGCCTTAATCGGTGATGGTCAACATAAAATATCCCTCGATAAAGTGATTAAAACCATGAAACAAACGGGCCGAGATATGCAGAGTATTTATAAAGAAACCTCACTGGGTGGATTGGCTGTTAATATGCCCGAGTGTTAAGTAAATCGCACCCAATATCGCAGGCGATTTTGCACCTGTAATGCCGGTTAAATCCACCGGAATTTGATTTATTGTTTTATCAGCAAACCAGGCGAACATCATTGCTTCGAGAAAATCCGGATCCACACCGAAAGATTGTGTGCTCTTGACCTGCAATTCCGGTAATTGAGTGCGTATGGCCTGAAGCAATGCAGCATTGTGCACTCCGCCACCACAGATTGCGACGCGTTCGATGGATAAATCACAAGCCTTGATTGCCTGACAAATTGACATTGCGGTAAACGCCACCAGAGTTGCCTGAAGATCATGACTGGCATAATCAGGACGCAAGTACTGTGCTAACCATGCATCGGAGAAATAGGCTTTATCGAGACTTTTGGGAGCGGGCAATGCAAAATACGAATCATCTAACATTGCAGATAATAAAGGTTCAATCACACGCCCTGTCGCACCCCAGGCACCATTTTCATCATAAGATTTGTTCAGATGTTTTTGTACCCACGCATCCATGAGGCAGTTGCCGGGGCCGGTATCATATCCGCTAACGGCAACACCCGGCGCCAGAAAAGTGACATTAGCGATGCCGCCAATATTAACCAATGCGGTGGGTGTGGCTAATCCTGCGAACAAGGCTTGATGATAAACCGGCGCAAACGGTGCACCTTGACCGCCCATCACGATATCCCGCGTCCTGAAATCAGCTACGACTGTTATGCCGGTCAATGCGGCTATTGTGTGCCCACAACCTAATTGCACTGTGTAAGGAATGTCTGCTGTTGCGTCATGGCAAATCGTTTGACCATGACTACCGATGGCAACCACTCGATCAGCCGAAATATTCGCAATATCCAATAATTGATGAACCGCCAGTGCAAATTCGCGACCGAGGATTGTGTTTAACTGACTTAACTCAGCAAGACTAGTGGGCTCACCGGCCAATACCGCGCGCAAATGTTGTTGAACTTTCTCACCATACGGACGTGTAATACCAGCAATCAACGTGTTACTGCTGACGTCAACCAATGCTGCGTCAATACCATCCATGCTCGTGCCAGACATCAATCCGATATATAAATGCATAATCTCATTCTCTCAGCGACAGCCACAATAAATGGCCTAGCCTAAGCTATTTTAGCTGTTTTTGCGAGAGACGCTGCGCATTTGTTCTACCTTTGGCCATAAGATGGTGGATATAAATGGTTTGCAAGCTATCGACGACTGCATTATTGCATTAAAAAACGTAATATCCAGGTGGTGTTATCCGGTGTAAACCTGAGGTTCCGGGCAAAGCTAGAAAAAGCAGGTATTGTGCAACAACTGGGAGATGATGGCATAGTCAATAGCGTAGAGCACGCCATGCAAAAAAAACATGGCGTTAAGATATACACAACAAGATTATCAGGCATAAACTATTCAGCATGATTTTCAGGCTCTAAAAAACTTATAGCTTACATTGGCATGAATTTTCTGTGCCAGAGATGCAAGAATCCACCTTCCCTTTGCATTGATTTTCGCATTTAAGTAATTCACTTCCTCTACATTTACCGCCATCTTTAGCCATTACAGAAGTATTAAATGCAATGCCACAGCATATTACTAATAATGTGCAGATTATATTGTTTTTCATGATTAGCTCTCCAGTATAAAGTTTACTACATATCTGTTTTTATCGTGTATAGCGTTCGATATCACTGTTATGCAGTTTAAGTTTTTTGATTGAACCAATTTAAGGTTAGCTTAGAATGGTATTGTTTGCAAATTGAATCAGCGAGCGGCCAGGGATTCTGGGCGAACTCGTTTATGCTCGTGTTAAATCCTCATGCGGTTAAAAATATACCATCAATTGCAGTTCTTCGCAGATTAAATACCGATCCAATTTGCGTAAAAAATACACTTAATAATGATCGGAACTAGGGTGGGCAAAGGATCTGAGGCGAGACGTGCCAACCAGTGTACGATCTCCGCGGTAAGGTATTTTAAATCCATGAATACGGCCTAGAATGCAACAACAATCGTCATGCCTAATGATGGAGCCGGCAATTCGCTCGTAATATATTTCTCCGGATCCAATGTGAATGCGAGCAAAAAATACCAGCACACAAAAATGAACGTGCGCAAATTAGGCCTGTCATAAATCCCATGTTGTAGCATGATCTCCTGTAGCTTTGGCCACAGCTCGTCACTGAGCATTAGTCTAGTGCCGCTCCAGCTATTTTAATCATGGGACATTACTTCGCGGCGGCTCTCACTATTTACGTCAGTTGCCTTTTGGCTAGCAAACATCCCCGCGCTGGTGAGTAATAATGCCGCACCAACAACCAATGTCGGGATAGAAACAGGTGGGAAAGCGCAAATCGCCACACACAGAATAGCCGCGCCGGCAACAGCCAAGCCAATCATGCAATTGAACTGAAAGTTGGCACTTACAGAATTCTGCTGAGTATTCGGAAGTACGACCGGCGTAAAGGTTGCAGTATCATTATTATTTGTAGGGTTGTCGATCGGTAATGGTGCATCGCGTCCATCTAAAGGCAACTGTAGGAAGGCAATTCCGTCGCTGCTGTCGCCGAACAGTCCGGTAGGTTGAGGTACCTCGACCCTCTCTAAGTCAGGAGTTATATACATGTGTTTATTTACAATGCCTCTTAAACAAAGAATAGCCGCGGCTATAACACACACGCGACCTATGGAATTTAATTGAACGTTGACAATTAAAGAATTGAATACCGGGACAAGCATTACTAAACAAAGCGTAGCCGGGACTACTACTTTCAAAGTAATCATCCAATCGAATTGAAAGTAGGGTCTTGTGAGCTGATAATGAACATATTCTTGGCACGCTGTGATGCCTTCTTGCGTACGATCTGGATCGGACTCTGCGCTTGCTTTGTCATGCAAGAATTTTAATTGTGCAGGAAGGCGATCGATTTCATCGTGCCATGACTGAGGTACGCTATGATCCTCGTGCAAATTATAATGATCTTCTTTTCGATATAATTGAGTAGGTGAGGAACCAAGCTCAGTATGATTAGCGATCGCAGCATTTGTTATATCTGTGTAGTGACCGTTATTATAATTAAATAACTGGACGTTAATTCCTAACGGTGCGTAAAATGCACTGTGCATTTCATTGATCGCCAGCATTGGATATTTGCCTGCTACATTAAATCCAAAGTCGTTCGTCGGCTCATGCTCTTCATCAATAAAAACCCCACCGTCCACAATTAAAGGAGGCTTACGCTTGCTTGCCATATAAGCTCTAAAAACTGGAGCAAAAATTAATTCGTTGGCTGGAAACGAATGGTTGGCCAGTAGTGTGCGAAATTGTTGCCATGTGAATTGTGCTTTATTCACGCGATAAAAATCAGCAAATGTATTTTTTATTTGTTTGTAAGTCTCGAAAATCTCGCCTTCTGGGAATGATGTTTGGTTTTTTTCAGCGTCGGCAAACATTCCAATGTTTTCCAGAATTGTGGGTAGTGCACAATTGAAGGCGCAATTATTTAAAACACCAGAGATCTTTGCTGGTTTTATTGGCATATGTGTTCTCCGCATTGTTATTGTGATCATAATAACACATGTTCAATTAAAATGCATATATTTATGCTCCGACATATATTTTGCTCCGATGTAGCGGCCAATTAGAAATGTCCCCTTTTGGTCGCAGTGAGACTACTCTTTTAGAGTGGTTTAACGAAGGGAAGATCGAAGATGTTAGGGGAGCTAATACGGGTCCTGGGTGAGTACAATGTCATGAATGTGTGTTTAGTTTTCACGCCTTTTTCATTGATGTTGTGTAAGCTGGTATCGCGGTAACGTGCTTGAACCCTTGCACCAAGCCTTAATAGTGCCAGAATGGTCAGGCGGTTTTTCTTTTATGGGTAAAAAATGCGGTATACAATGCATTTCAGAGTATGTGCGTATAGTAGATAAATCCAGATTTTCCTTGCTCGGAAAACACTTGAATTTAACAATCTTGATGCGCTAACTTAGCCCAAAAAATCCACTTTTATAAAAAAAACACGATGACCAAGTCCTAGTGCCTCGTCATGCAAATACGATCACTTATCCTGTCCTCCCCGCGAAGGCGGGGATCCATGCTCAGCATGATCAATACTCCACATCAGGGATGGATCCCCACCTCCGTGGGAAGGGCAATAACGTACCGAAATTGCAAGACCAGGCACTAGTGATGCTTGTTGTAATTAGCGAGCTATATTCGGGCATTATTTGCTCAGCTGACTTTGACGTGATCCTGGTCCGATAATACTTATCTTCCCGCAGGCCGCTACATGGCCAATGATATATATTGTACAATTTACGATCTTCATGGTACAATTTCATCCGACAATAACTAGAAAAGAGGAATTAACATGTTCACTATGTTTTCTAAACCAAAATATAAACCAAACGAAATAGCTCTCTACGTCGCTACAGGCGTCGTTGCTGCCTATCTTCTTATTCATGCTCCCATTACCTGTGTTGTGGGTCTATTGCTAGCGACAATGTTTGCGTTGTTGACGGAACCTAAGAAATTTCTAGCACAAGCAGATAATTTTTTGCAAAACATACAAAAAGCTATGTAATTGGTTCAATAATATTTGTTTAGAGAAGCAGGCCGACCGTGGTATATTGCCGGTATTTGTGATGTAATCGCGGTCGGTACTTACGCCCTGAAAATCGATTGCCGGCCTTCTTGCTGGGTAGCAAGGGCAAGGCGTTGATTTATTTAATCGAATCATCCTACACATTATTAATCCATAGCTCATTGATAGAAAATCTTTCTCGAAAATAGGCTCACTGTGGCACGCCACTCCCAGTGAACTCAGTCAGTACTATTGGTGCGCTGACTCCTGCCTCACGTTCACAGCGTGATAGGTGTTTTCCAGACTTCGCCCTAGAATCGCAGGCTCGTCATCCCCGTGCTGCCGAACCAGGTTCCTCATCGTAAGATTGTTAACTGCTTGAAGTTCATATATAATACTCCAATAAATTTTCTGAATTGTATTTCATTTATGCTAGCTAGCCACTGCCATCCAATAACTGAACCGCATGAATGTGGTGCGCTAGATTCGAAATATCAACTCGGCAGACTCGTGGGCAGTGGTGCGTCAGGATCAGTTTTTGAGGGTGTGGACAAAAGCACACAAAAGAAAGTAGCTATAAAAAAAATAATCGATTATTCCACAGATGCTATCAGTGCCACACGGTTATTAAGAGAAATCTCGCTCTTACGTATGTTAAAGGGTCATCCTGATTTAATTTCTTTAGAATACATCGCAGCTTCAGCTGCTAAAGAACCTGTTAATGAGGTATACTTAGTATTCGAACGTTGCGATACCGACCTACATAAAGTTATTGCCTCTCCCCAGTCACTTACCACAGCACACATACAATATATTTCATATCAAATTCTTTGTGGAATCCATTACATCCATTCGGCATCGCTGATTCATCGTGACTTGAAACCTGCCAATATTTTGATCAATTCAAATTGTAAGATAAAAATTGGCGACTTCGGACTATCTCGAGCAACTCAGGTAATAAGAGATGCAAGTCACCCAGCAGACTGTGCCCCTCCTCAACTTTATCGCCAACTAACTGCATACGTGCTCACTCGTTGGTATCGTAGCACTGAGTTGATTATTAACGATCGTGCAGAAGCACCTGCTGATATGTGGAGCATTGGATGTATATTGGCGGAGTTGTTCTTACGAAAACCACTCTTTCGTGCAAATTCCAGTATCGGGGTATTGCGATTAATTCTTGACCTTATAGGAGCTCCCGAGCCACATGATCTCGAATGGATTAATCATGAAGACCGACTTATTTACGTAACAAAATGCAGAACCATCACTGGTCAAACTTTTCAACAAAAATTCAATAGCGCAGATGCATCTTTACGTGACTTATTAAAACTTCTGCTTGAATTCAATCCCACAAAACGTGTAACAGCCGCACAAGCATTGGCACATCCTTTTTTTGACTCTATATTCAAGACCGAAGATGTTTTAACGTTTCCCTTAAAAACCAGATCAGCTGCAGACGAAACTTCTTTGAATGACTACTGTCGATTCGAAACTTACTTAGATAGACACCCTGACAAATCACAGCCTGCAATCACTAAATCGGCCTGTGCACTTAGTCTCAAGGAGATTGCACGATACCCTTCTGGCTCATCTTTAGCCACTGCTGCCTCCCCATCGTTCATTAATACTCACTCTATCTTCTCTGTTAAACCAGAAGCAGAATCAAACAAATCACGGGCTGAAATCACTCAATCGCCCTGAGCACTTAACGCGGGCTCTGCTGTTTATGTTCGGCGGGATCTTCATTCAATTAAACGTGAGGCAGATCAAGTACCTCAATAATATTAATGAAGGTATTTAAAGCCGTTCACTCAGCAGAGGCAACTTTATCAGGCATTGAATTGCATCATATGTTACGTGAAAAGCAACACAAGCAGTCCGACCTCATTACAGTTACCCAACAATTTTACGGAATCGCAGCATAAACTCGCCCAGAATAAGCCAGTCTATTGTTCAAGAAAGTATTTGCGACAAAACCATTTTGCACCCCCTTTAACAATGGTCTGTATTTTACACCCCGGTCTCATTTATGGGGTCCACTACACGCCTCATTATCTGTATTAAGATGCGTGGTAGGACTCTCGGGCGTTGGTGACCGGCGAAGCTGCCCGTGTGCTGGTCCAAAACCAAACTCCCCAGAAACTCCGTTTTGACAAAAATCATCCTCACTATATTCATCCTCACTGTCATCAGTAGAAATTGCAGCAAGTTTTTGATTTACTGCTCTAACCCCTATATTAGCATCTGGATTTACTGCTTTTGGGTTGAAAATTGCCGCTGCTTTTATAGTTCGCCGGTTCCACTCCGCTGAGATCAATAGCGACAAAGGCATGTGTAGCTGTCCAGATAATGGAGTTACTTTAAATCCATATGCTAGTCGCGGTTGTGATTTTTTGCTATTATCCATAACTACACCTCAATCATTGAAGTTTAAGCATCTATAGACCATTATAACTAAGAACAAGGGTTCTGTCCTCCTCGTTTCTAGTCCCTCAGAGATTCCAGCTGACTTTAGTTAGTACACCACAATCGTCGCACAAGGTTAAAATAGGATCAATACACCCAACCGACGAAGCCAAATCTCATTTTCAACCCGAGCCAATCTGTACTTCTTTCGCTCACTGATGAAGCTAAAAATAGCGAAAAACCACAAGCATTTTTTTTATCGCCCTAACCTTATCCTAGCGACCAAAACCGTTCACTAGTGCCTCGTCTTGTTAATACGCTCCATTAAACTGTCGTCCCCGCGTAGGTGGGGATCCATCTATCAGCATAATCCGATACTAAAATCGAGCCACTGAGGGTTATGTTGTTCAATATGATCCAATCGATGCGTACGGCTCATTACTATTTGATTTAAAGCGACAGATTGCTTTTTTTATGGTTACTTTTTCGAAATCCTTGTCACTCATCCATCATTGCAAACTCGATTAATATTGGTGTTAGACCCGTTATATTACGGTTTTTCTCTTATTAATCAAGTTCATTTTTAATTTGACCATCTTCTGGATCCCGCGCCACGTAGGGGGTGGGGAGCAATTGTTAACACGCCGTAAGCCCAGATCAGGATCTGGTGGATTGTCGGGGAGTGTTCACCGACCATTTGTGAACACTCCCTAACGGTCGCGTCTCGGATGATCGTCATCAAGTAGCAAGCCTGTCAAACGTATGCTTTGGCAGGAGCAGCCAATAATGGCCTTCATTTTTCATGTGTTCACCAAGATAGGTGGCATTTTCTCCTGAGCCCCAATAAATATCGCCCCGCATCAAGCCTTTAATCGCACCGCCGGTATCTTGAGCGATCATTAGACGTTGAAATTGCTTATCATCGGCATTGTTTTTGTCAGGGATGGTTGTGTTTAACCACAGAGGCGCACCCAGTGGGATCCATTTTCTGTCAACGGCCAAGGAATAACCAGGAGTAAGTCCCATGCCCTGTGCGCCGAGAGCAATGGATTGCTTTAAATTTTGAAAGAAAACAAACGATTTGTTTTGATGCAGGATGGTGTTCGCAAGTTTTGGTCGGCTCTCTAAATAGCGTTTGATACCTTTTTTAGAGGCATTATGTTTGGTCAACAATCCTTTTCTGATCAACACGCCACCAATGGAAGTATAGCGGGCTCCATTTTCACCTGCATAGCCTAAGTATAAATTTTCACCATTAGCCAGTTGAACAACCCCTGAACCTTCTATTTCCAAAAAAAGTCGCTCTACCGGGCTGTCGATCCAGGCGATTACGGGTGCTTTTTTTTCAAGAACCCCATTATCAATTGCTTCACGAGTATATTGAGATAAGTGTCGGGTTTGATGCGGTAAGCCATAAATTGGCGTCGTGTATTTTTCTGTCTTGGTTAAATTGCCTTTGATGAGTGGCATGTAATAACCCGTAAATAAACCACGATTGGACTTTCGTTTTGCAAATTCAATTGGATAAAACCATTTTTCAAAAAATATTCTTGCAGATGCTTCATCGATAGAATTCATGAGTAAAGCTGCCCCACAAGCAGGGTGCCAATCTTTTGCTTGTAATTTAATATCCTGGGAACCCACTGAATGACTCGGATTTTGCTTTAAGAACGTTTTACAAGACAATTGAAATGCATATAGCGACTTTTTAACATTGGCCTCATCCCATCCAGGCAATTGTGTGAACGGTATCTGATTTAAAGTGAGATGTTTTGTAGCCACTGTTTTGAGAGGTGAATCTCGTCGTTCTGCTGCTTGTCCGCGGGATTCAGTTTGACCCTTGCCATCACGATGTGATTGTTCAATGATTTCTTTTTTAACGGTGATGATAGGCCTTGGCACCTTTTTATGCGGCAAAAGCCAAAAGAAGCTAAACGTAAGACAAACAATACCGCTGATGATGTAAATAAGTTTTTGATTCATAACTGCATTACATTTTACACATCATGAGAATAATTGCAACATGTTTGTGTTTGTAAGTGCACGGCTGTCGCATGAAAATTTGATCAACCTGCTGTAGGTTGATCAAATTTTAATGCGACAGCCGTGTTTGTAAGTGCCCTTTCAAGTGTACAAACACTGAATCCAGTGTATACTTTCGTATCCCCTCCAAAAGCAGGGGTAAT
>CAMDBQ010000024.1 GCA_945889365.1 Legionella genomosp. 1
GGTATTGGTAAAGTAGTCAATGGTAGCCGACGCTGGGTTGCAATAGGGCCCATTGGCATCCAAGTGTCTGAGCTTGCCAAAGTAACCATGATTATCTATTTATCCGGCTACCTGGTGCGTCAGCAAAAAACCATCAGTCAGAACATCTCTGGCTTTATCAAGCCCATGATTATCCTGACTATATTTGCAATTTTATTGCTAATGGAACCTGATTTTGGCGCTACTGTGGTGATCACGGGTACAGTGATGGCCATGCTGTTTCTAACCGGAGTTAAGATACGTTATTACCTGGGGCTTATGGTCGTAGTGGGTATTTCTTTAGCTTTTATCGCCGTGTCATCCCCATACCGAATGGCACGCTTGACCGCTTTTCTAAATCCCTGGGCTGATCAATTTAACAGCGGCTATCAATTAACGCAGTCATTAATAGCCTTTGGTCGAGGAGGGTGGTTAGGCGTTGGATTAGGAGATGGCGTTCAAAAATTAATGTATTTACCTGAAGCCCACACAGATTTTTTATTTGCAGTCCTGGCAGAAGAGTTAGGACTGCTGGGCATCATGCTCGTTTTGGGGTTGTATAGCATACTCGTCTGGCGAGGCTTGGTGATTGGTTTCAATGCATTTTCGCAGGGGCGTTTATTCGCAGCATATGCTGCCTATGGCATAACCTTTTGGATAGGCTTGCAAGCCGCCATTAACATGGGCGTGAATTCCGGCCTGTTACCCACAAAAGGTTTGACCCTACCACTACTCAGTTACGGTGGTGCTAGCCTAGTCGTTAATTGCATCGTGATAGCACTGTTATTGCGAATAGATCATGAGAATCGCTGGCAGTCCCTGGGCTTAAGACCCTCGACTGCTTAACCTCTCAACTTCTGCGCTTCATTCAGCAATGAAAGTGTATTTTAGAAGGCGAAGTATCGGCTTCGTTAACCAAGCTTTTACAATCAGACAACAATCAAGATAAGCATGATGATAACCAACTATCTTCTCCAAAACCCGCCAACCCTTGACCCTATGGACCATTTTTTGGTTTGACGTGGTTTGGATCTACATCTGAAGAATTACTGTTGTCCGCCGTGGCTTGAATCAACCTATACGTACCTGCAACGCCATCGCATACAGCCACACCGCACTTTATTGCAGTCCCGCCGGACCTGTTAATCGTTGCAAACGATGCGCGTAATTCGTCCAGATTACACACCCCTACGGCTAGTGCATGTATAGGACTTATCTGAAGCGCGACATACCCGTTTGCAAGTGTCGTTATCGTGCAAACTACAGCCATCGCACACTGACCAGCATGGCGTAAATCTTCGTTGTTTATAGTGCTAAGCTTACTATGCAGCTTTGCTTTCACAGCATGCGCATTAGGAATTTCACTTATCACATCTCGAGCAAAAACGTTTTGAATATCTACTGCATTACACACATCGCTATTAAATGACATGCCATATGGTGTAGATAGTTCCCCCCTTTCCTCATGATAAAAACTGCTGGTATGAGCTGCTACCGTAGCCTGTACTTGTCGACTAACTCCATGCAGAAACAACATGCCCAAAGCGCCATATGGGCCAGCAGTAATTCCAGCGCAACCCACGCTTAAATAATCGCTTAAGGTAAGACTTGCCGACGGCTTTGGCACGCGCATCAATGCTACAGTAGCTGTTGTAGCTGTATTTGAAAAAAGGTAAGGTCCTGTCTTAGAAACTAAATCTCCTGTATTTACATGCGCTACAAAAGTGATATTAAACTGTGGAACTAATTTTTGAATTGATACCGCATCTGCTTCAACTTTTTCTGCCATTGCGACCGATACTCCAGCAGATTGATAAACAATCGTGGTGATACCAGTAATTCCACCTAGTTCGGGGTATTCTGATGAATGCTTGAGTGTATTAAGCTTTACTGACAAGAGCTCTTGTGTAAGAATTTGCGCTAGAGCACCACCTAAGCTATGACCAGTCACAACAATTTTACATGCCGCGAATTCCGTGCAAAGTTGATTTAGTTCGGATAAAATATTTTTCTTATCCTGATGCATAACACTTGCTCCGGGGGCCGTTGGATCCAAATCAGCAATGATGCTGGCATCCCCTTGTGTGCCCCGACATAGCACTGTAATCTGCCCGGGCTTACACAAGGCAAATAGAAAAATACCGCTTGATCGTGTCCGCTCAGAACCCAAATTCTGGACTTTATAACCTTGGTCTTGAAGACGTGCTCGAGCAGCAATCGCTGTATCAGCAGCTTCGCTCTCAGGCACAGCAAGAGCATAGGCATAAACTTTTGCTAATTTTTGAGTATCTGCTGAGATTTTTATTACTTGGAGTTCTTTTTCAGCCGCTGGATCTATGTTAATCGATACAGCATCAAATTCTTTGTCTAGATTAGGATCTGGCGTGAGCTCTATATTGATGTACTCAGCGCCATCGATGTAGACGGCGGTATCTGTATAATTGCAATATACACGGTTTCTAGGAGGCATTCTTAATGTATGCAGTAATACTTTCAAGCGCATCTCTAAATACTTTAAATACCACATATTAAACTCCACAATGATTAATCAAATAATTGCTACTAAGTTCATCTGGTGATAACACTTAAAGCACCATATTACGTAGTTCTGAATTAAGTTGGGTATTCAATAACTATAGATTATACATGCAATTGCTCATAATGTCAACATACAAGTCAGAATAACGTCGTGATTTATGCTGAGCTGTTAATTATTGCAACACATGTTCAGAGAAAACATACGTAAAAAGGTTATATTCGAGCGCTATATGCTATAATTGCGCATCATCCGGTGCGCCTGGCACATTAGACGCTCATTTCAGCAGCCTTAACAAAGTTTAATGGAGTACAGTTGTATTATGCCAGTTCTAACGAGTAAAGACGGCGATTGGTTTTTATTGGGCAAAGGAGAATATAATATTGCTTACTTATCAACATTCATCACAACTATTCAGGGACATCTTGGTCGTTGGGTTGCTAAATTCCCAATAGGAAAAGCAACAGTCGGCGGTGAACATCTGAATGATCCTAGACGTTTTGCACGTA
Source organism: Legionella genomosp. 1 (assembly GCA_945889365.1). GTDB lineage: Bacteria > Pseudomonadota > Gammaproteobacteria > Legionellales > Legionellaceae > DDPF01. Next base: position 3,064 of record CAMDBQ010000024.1, read on the forward strand.
AATGGCAAACAATCAACCCTGATCTACCTTTGGTTCCATATAAAGGTCATACGGTACAAATAATCGATGATTTAACAACAGCCTCAATGATCGACGGAGTTGTTTACTTACATTCAAACAGATCGTCAGAAATCTATGCAACCTATTTAAACGCAGGTGCTGTGGAAACCAAGTTAATCGATGCAATCATAAGTGCGAAAATGAAAGCCCAGTACTTAAAACACATTAATGAACATGCTGGACTTCCAAAACATCTAGAATATCGTATCATTGAGCTGATGCAACTACATAAACCTGGTTGTCTTATACCGTACTTAGGTAACACTCAAGCTTCAGATGCACAGATTGCGCGTAAAGTTTTAGATATTTATCGTTCAAGTAGAAATATAATCGCAGATGCAACCGTACAAGGTAACTTTTTAAGTTATCAAGATAAAGTCATTTGTGTTGATTTAGATCAAGCATTTCAACGTGGTTCTTTTGCATCCGAAAAATTCATGTCCGCAGTAATGTTTGTGCAGTTTGAGCAACTATGGGACGATGAGCATGATGAATTTCCGCTAACGATTGATACTATCCGAACCTTGTTTTGTTTAGAAAAACATCTAAATCCATGGCAAATAACTGATGGGTATTTAACTCCAGAACTAGTACATAAACTTAACATATGCAGAAAACAGCAGATCCCGCTTAATGAGGTAAATATCCGGGCTTTAATTGAGATTCTCGAATATTATCCAGAGCATCAAGCGCATGAGGAAAGAATAAAAAATCAGATACTTGGTAATATCTCACAATCAACCAATCCTGACCGAAGTAAAGTAATTCAAGATGCTTTCTTAAATAACAGAACTTTTGAAGAAATGTTCTTCGACGAATTTCGCACTGATAATACAGCACATACTCATGAACTCCAGGCATTGGGCTTAGTTACAAAATGCCCGTTTGGTTTTTTTCAAACAGACGCTGAGAATAGGGACAGTAAAAAATACAAAGCTGATGCTACAATATGAGGCAATAAGCTTGAATCAAGGGCACATTTCAGCCGATAAAAAATTATTGTATCGGCTGAGCTCTGCAGCTTGGCACGCTACAGCATGCTCTAATAAACTGACTATTGCAGGGCTACTCCCGCACTCCACAGCAATAGCCTGTGCATTCTGGCCAGTTGTTGTCTGATGGAGCACATCAGCTCCATGGTCTAGTAACGTCTGAAGTAATTGCTCACTCAATTGCATGCTAACCGCTAGCATCAAAGGAGAAACTCCAGTGATCAGATCGGCCTGATTCACATCTGCACCCGATCTGATCAAAGCCAAGGCAATCAAATCCATCTTGCGGCTTATAGCTAGCCTTAATGGATATGTTCCGGATTCACAGACACGGTTGATAACCTTGCTTGCACCCGCGCTTAATAAAGAGCAAACAATCCCCAGATGAGATGTTTCAATCGCAAGCTCTAGTGTTGAAACACGCCTTTCTCCTGCTTGCACTACATCTATATCAACCCCGTTAGAAACAATAAGTCTGACAACATCCAGGGATTTTTTTTGTATCGCTTTAAATAAAAATTTAGAATTATTCACTATCTGCTTGGATAACGTACAGGCAATCAAGCATTTCATTAATTCAATAGATCCATATGCGTTAATATTGTGTCGCATAAAATTCACATGTGAATCTAATAGATAAGCAATAAGCACTAAATAATTTGGGTTTGCTGTTAAAAACTCACAAAAAATTCTGCAATCCTCAGGACGTTCTAAAATAATATCCAAAAATATTTTTTTTGATGCCTCGGGTATTTTTTTGGCTAGCCCATTTTTTATGGGTTTAAATAAAAAAGATATTGAATTGGGAAGAGTTTTAACAAACTTGCGTAACTTAGGTGCTGTAAAATCGCACATCAAGTGCGCTACATCTAATTGGTGCTGCTCTGCTAAGCTCAGTAAAGAGACAATCTCTGGAAAATTGCGCTTACGTGCTAATTCAATTGCAGTCTCTAAACCTACATTACAACCTAAATCAATTGATGCATGAGCATCAAGTAACTGGCTCACTGAGCCAATCTGGCCATAACTGGCTGCAATTATTAATGCAGTACAACCTGTAGATGACTGAACATCAACATCTACACCATACTCCAACAATTTTCTAAGTATCGGTTCATATCCAAATTGCGCTGCAAGCATTAACGCAGAAAAACCATTCTTCATAGTATGATTCAACCTAGCACCAGCACTTATAAGTTCGCTTACTGCCGGGTAATTATTATGCTGAACGGCAACCAAAAGCGCAGTTACTGAATTTTCTCCAAAAACCTGATTCACATCACATGTTGGGTCTTTCAGTAAATCTTTCAATGATCTAAGGCTTCCTGACTCAATACCTCGAGCAAAATACATTAATGGCGGCCAGCTGGCCCAGTACTCTGAGATCTTTGTGCCGAGCATAGCAGACAGTAATACAGGGTCTGCATAGTTCACCGCCAAATAGTCAGGAGTCAATTCCTCAAGTTCTGGATATAAAGCCATTTTTAAATCGGCACCACTCACAATTAATCCTTTAACTACATCAATATTCTGATGAATCAACGCAAAATATAATGGAGTTATTCCATGCTGATTGCTTATATGTAACTCAAACCCTCGGGCATAAAATAACTCAATCAGCGACATGCAGTTATTAATCGCCGCCAGATGTATAATGCTATCTCCACGAGATATATATGATGTTACGATAACATCATTGAAACGTAGTTTATAAATCTTCTGTAATATATCCTCGCGGCAGTCTGAAATTTCTAATTGTTTCAATGCCTGAATGAAAATATTCAATAAATCTGGCTGTAGCATAATATGCTGAATCAACGGACCATGAGATCGATAATTTTTAGCTAAAGACGCCACAACATCCGGGCGAAGCAGCCATTGACAAACATTGCTCACGGTAAAGTTATCCAATAAATCGCATGCCGTGGTAACCACATTAGGCTCGAGTGCCGTAGCCACTGATTTTGAAGAACCGACTAAACTTTCTGGTGGTACCATAATCTTACTGTGACTCATTGAGATTAACGATGCCGTAGGCAAGCTTGGTCTAACATTGAGCACTGATTGCTTGAACTCAATAAAATCTGTGATTGATTGACCGAGCTCATGCAAAAAAATATTGCGCGCTTGATCTTCATTACCAGCTTTTAATAACTCTATAGCATGATCACGCCATTCATCCGGATTAAAGACCACGGTTTTAGTTTTGATCGATGCTGCACTTGTACTAACAACGGTGCTTTGTTGTAATCGCTCAAGAATATGTCTATGTATGTGCAAGTCATTGTAAACAAACAATAAATCTCCGGTTGCCCGTGTGATTGCGGTAATTACTCTGTTTACATATGGCGTAGCAAGATCATCGTTAGTATCAGACTTGGATCTGTGGCCGGATATTGCTTTTGCACCACACAGGCCTAACTTCTGATTAACGTATTTTCCGTGTTCCTGTTTATCCTCAAATATTTGCCAACAAATAATTACTCGATAATCCAGGCCTTTAATTTGTTCTGTAGTAAAAACTAACGATGTACCGCATTGTTGTTTTGCTAACTCAACATGCTCTGGCAATGTAACTACAGCAGTGTTAACCGATCTGCATATTTCACGTATATAATCTATATCTAAACGAGCTTTATCTAGCCAAACTACTAAGCCTGTATCTTTATTTGGATCTGTGGATAAAGGTAGTGCGGACACCTCATGGCGATCAGCAACACCACCGCTGATTTGGGTTTTTATTTCAATCAAAGTATTCGCTACTTTAATCGTAGAATTTGAACATCTATAGCTATCTGTGAATTGTATATGTGTGACTGGCGCTAACCGCCCCAGATGTTCTAATAATAATGGCCGGTGTGATATCCTGTCTACTAACCGTTGATGACTGTCCATCGCATAATAAACTCTGGAGTTCTCAGCGAGACGCTGTAACGTCATAAGTTGCAACAGTGATAAGTCTAATGCCTCATCCACCGTGATACCATAAAAACGCACCGTGCTGTTGATGGAGTAAAATGCCGGATCCCAAGCTCTGGCCGGTAATGCTGATTGATACGCCGAGTACGCCTCGAATAAAACTTGTTTAAAGTCATAAAATAATGAGTGCCTGCGACCCAGGCTGGAATAGTCTGCTGGATTCAACCCAGCAATCACTCTAAATTCTTGTAGCAAAGCAAGCGGATCAGATTTCAAGCATGCCAAATGTTCGCTGTTAATCCTACCCGCTAGACATGCGAGTTCTTGTTTTTTAATATATCCACTTAACCACGAGCAAAAATACTCAAATCCAATTTCATTGGCCTCAAGACACTCTGGAACAAGCTGTTTGAGTAAATCATTGTAGCTAAGAAATAAAACCCGCGGATCTACATCTCCCCACATGTCCTGTAAACTGTTAACTAACCATGAAGATTGAGCTACATATAATATTTTACCATCGATATTTTCAGCGATCATGTGCTCGAGCATTTTGTTTAATGCAGCAAATAATACACAGGATTTACCTGAGCCGGCAGTCCCAGTGATTACCACTGGTTCTGCTGCTGATAATGCCTGTTCTTGGCCGGATGAGAATTCAATGAATCTTTGGTTATAATAACGTGCTGTTGGCAAATGCTCTGCTGGTTCACAGGGCAAAGCATCTACATTTTCCACAATGGCTGATTCTGATGATATACGTTTTTCTAGGTATCTTTTCAAAACTCCTGGCCTGAGAAATGATGATTTTTGATAATCATGGTTAAGAACCACGTCAATAATTTCCATATGAGCTTGGCCGTTACGAATTGTAGTAATCCAGAACATTCGATCACTATGATTGATTCGTGCTTTATAGATATGATAACCACTTATTTTTTCAACACGCGCATGTCCAGTTAAAACATGATTTATTATAGTTGCATGTTCAGGGTATGCGGTTTCATTTAAACATGATAACCAATAGTAACCCGGCATTAATACGTTCCTTTACAACTTATGAGGCGGGTATATTAAGATGAAGTTGATAGATTGTCCAGGTCATAATTTCGTCAGGAAGCATCTCGATAGTTGATTTATCAACCGATATTAATCGAGTTTGCTATGGCTAGACTAATACTCGGTGACGAGCTGTGGTCAACGCTACAGGAGATCATGCTACAACATGGGATGTATGACAAGCCTAATCTTCCTATGATCGTTGAGTCTATTTTATATCGTATGCGTGTCGGCAGCCCTTGGCGAGACCTGTATGAAGATATTTGTTGCTGATTAAGATCGTCTGGGTGCCGAGGCGCGTAGGCCGTGGGGAGCAATGGTCAACACGCCCTATGGATCTAACATTAAATATTTAGCTTGTCATAAATCTGATGATGGCTCATGATTTATCGGATCTAGTGATGTTTTTGTTTAGGGAGTTCTAATGCTAGGATGGCTAAAAAAGCACCAACAAAAAATAAATCCTTTATTAATCTTTATTGCATGTTTTTTTCTCATCAATACAGTATTATTTTGGATCTCTGGATCCCCGTATTTACATTCCATTATCCGGTCCGAAACCTTAACGCGCAATTTTATTGCAAATTATTCGACTAATGCTGGTACAGCACTAATTATTACATACTCTATAGTCAATTATTTATGTTACATGATGTTTCTAGCATCAATTCCTGCAGCATTTTCTGCAGCATTAGCAATACTTCTACCATACAAATATATTATTATTCCTACAACTATAATAACTTCAACTATTGTACTTGCAGTGCTTGTATTTGATGTTAATACATACTTGCTATTTAAGTTCCACCTAAACGCCGCTTTAATCCATCTGATGTTCAATCATGACTGGCAAGATATGCTAGACCCATCCAGAAGCGAATTATTCCAGCTCATCCTGATAGCAGGATCTATTCCATTAATTGAAATAACGAGCGCTGTGATAACGTGGCGTATTATTATATTTACGAAATGCACTAAACTTATAAAAGTCATATTATTATCTTGGGCTTGTGGTAGTGCACTCAGCTATGTAACCCTGATGTTATCTATAGGTCATAACAACAACCTATTTATTAAGCAAGCATCAAACCTACCTCTGTATATGCAATTGATAGCAAAAATAACGCCGCTAGCTAATTCAGAGCATATATTGCATGGACTCAGCGAACATCATTACGAACAAGCTATATTTTCGAATACTAAACTCAATTATCCTAAACATCAAATGGAGTGCACGATACCACGCAACTCCATGAATATCATTGTTATTATGGTCGATGCGCTGCGTGCAGATAGTATGTTGCACATGCCTAATATCAGAAAATTTGCCAGTCAATCATGGTATTTTTCAAATCATATAAGCGGCGGTAATTCAACACAAGCTGGAATATTTTCTTTATTTTACTCAATCCCCAGCAATTATTGGACCGCAGTATTAAAGCAAAAGCGTATGCCGGTATTGATGATGTTAATGCGTAAATATAAATATACCATGCACGCTTTTTGGTCTGCTAGCATGCAGGCTCCACCAATAGACCGAGCTATATTTCGTAAATTCAATACCCTAACATTACATGGATCAGATGGCTTGGATATAGCCGATCGCGACCAAGCCACTACTAGTAACGTACAAAAGTTTTTAATTAATCACGCCAAAAGTAGTCATCCATTTTTCCTACATATATTATACGATGCACCTCATGCATTTTGTAGCCCCCAGCGTTTTCCTAAGCCACATTTACCTGATGAACCCAACTGTTCACGTTTACCATTTTTGATAACTCATAATCGCAACACTTTATTCAATAACTATTTAAATGCAGTACATTTTTCAGACCAGGAAATCAACAAAGTTTTAAACACGATAAAAGAGCAGGGTTTACTACATAATAGTATCGTCATAATAAGTTCAGATCACGGACAAGAGTTTGATGATACACATCATGGATACTGGGGACACGGCAGTAATTATTCTACATTTCAAACAAAAGTACCTTTAATTATTCATTGGCCACACCAGAATTCAAAAATCATCAAGCATCAAACCAGCGGATATGATCTGATCCCTACTTTATTAGACCGGTTATTCAGTTGTAAAAATCCTCATCAAGACTACAGCATAGGTTATGACCTATTTCAAACATCTGGACGCATGCCTTTTATATTAGCAGGCAGCTACGTCACCATGGGGCTGATCGAACCAGATCGCTTAACAACAATGCATGCATCTGGAGCCATTGATATAACCACCCAACTGGGTGAGCCACTACTTAATACTTCAGCGCGACCAGCCGTCTACAAACTAGCTCTGCAGCTCATGCGTAAATATTTTTATTAAGCGACTGGATCTCTCGCCAGCATAGCAACTGGGTGAATAATTAAAGCTAGTGCCTCGCTACAGACAGGCAACGTCCTGGTATTTAAAGAAACATGCTGTTTATACCTCACCTGTGGTAATATAAAAACATGATGTATTGGATGTAATACCTTTATGAAAGAATTTTTATTAAATGGACCCCAAAGCCTAACTGAGACCCTTGATCTTCTAAACAAAATATTTGTTGTTGTGGATAACAAAACGGATAAAAATAAAAAGTCTTTTTTAAAACAATTTAAAGAGCTTGTAAAAAACAAATCTGAGAAGAAGGCATGGGACTATGTACGTGAACAAGCTGTTCCATTTAATCATCCAAATCTTACTATAGTCGATCCTACTGTTCTATTTCAAAACTGCAAGTTATCACCTTACATAGGCGAAAAAGATCATGGAGTCATGTTTTGCAAGGGTATGGTGATAGGACTTAAGCTAAAGCTAGATGATAACGCTAATATCTCCTATCGTTTGGATTTTGACCTAGATAAATGGCTGCATATTAATTTCGAAATATTTGATGGTGAAAATAGGTATCCATTTTGCATCCCTCTTAATTTTAGTACTGGAAGATATGGGTTCTCTCAAAAAGACAAAGAATCCTGCGAGAATGATGGCGACAAAAAGATTGCCCTTTTACAACTGACAAAAGTTAAATTCTGGTTGAAAATGACGATTGGATATACATTGTCCACTATGAATCAACAACCACGAAATGCTCCTCAGCAACATGATGACCAAATCATGGAAAAACAGCTGTTTTCATTTCTTCAAGGTAGGGGGGATTATTCTTTTGATTCGATTAAAGAACATATAGTCAATATGTTACCTGGAGCTAAGGGTAAACATGAAATTATAATGTGTGAAAACGAGCAAGCTTTACTGGAGTGCATCAATAAAAAACCAGCAATCCGAACAAAAGTTCGTAATAGTATATTTGTCCATATATCTGAAAATGACGATTCTGGCAGGCTACTGTCTGGGTTGCATCATAATTATGATGTAGAACCATTCATTGATTCAGAGACAAGAGACGACTCTGAGCAGCCCCCCAAACCAAAGTAGGCCTGGGACTAAAGATCATCAATTTTGCTTATTGGGGGCCAGACGCTAACCAAAATTTAAACTTCTCAACGAATTTCAGCCCAAATTGCAGCAAGAACAAGTGTATAAAATCTTATCGTCAACGTCAACAAACAAACGCATTCATAAAGGATGGTCTATAATAGACAATAACACCATTTGAACAAGAGACAGATCATGCTGTTTCCATTAACCGAACCCACAGCGCCTAGGTATATCTACATCAATCCCTCGACTAATCGAGTTCATTTAATGCTGCCCGTTGTGAGTGGTACAGGGATTGGTTTAGATAATACCTGTAAA
>CAMDBQ010000025.1 GCA_945889365.1 Legionella genomosp. 1
CATATTTATTGAATAATAATGAGGGACTGGCAGGCTGATACTTCTGGGCAATAAAACAATAAAAACCTGCAGGAAAAGGCCAAATCATTTTTCCCATCTCATTAAAAAATTCCATATTATGTATTAACGCTTTGTTAGCTACTGGAGGAATATAATAAAAGCTGCTCAACATACATTGAGAATAGCCGCGAGATATTAAGGCATTTTTTAGAGATAGTGATGACGTTAGTGTACCTTTGGCAGACCCAAAGCAATGTACCCCTCCCCAACGGACCCCTGCTCCCCAAAAACTCCAAGGGTTAACACCAAAAAAAACCACATAACCCATTGGTTTTAAAACACGATCAATTTCATCAAGGGGGTTTTTATCATGATCAAACGCCTCTAACGTCAGCGGCGCAATAACGCAATCCACACTATCTCGGTCGAGGGGTAATGATGTTAGCGATGAAACGAGCGCTGATCTTGACGATTCTTCACATGGGCTTATCATCCATTTATACCGAAAACGTAGATCAGGTAACCACAAATTTTCGGCACAGCTGCCTAACTGTAACAAAGATTCCCCACTAAATAAGGCGCTGGGCGCCTTTAATTCCGAAGCAAACGCTTGTGCCACGCGGGAACCCTGCGGCGTTTTAAACCAGTTATTCAGCGCACGGTATTTAGCAGCTTGCTCATCCAGAATCAAGGTGAATATCTCAGATTTAATTAGACTTCTATCATACACGGTTAATTCACCGCATAAAACCTGTAGCGCTTACAGGGCTCCCGAATGATTTTTAGGTCAGGGCGTCACCCCCAAATTCGATTGCATCGCTCATCCAATAACGCCAGGTACTTGTTTTTCATTGCATCCGATAAAAAGCTACGATTGATCAAGCTATTCCAAGTTGGCAGAGCTCTGTATGTCTGATCAAACACATTGGTTATTGTCGTCGTATTTAATTGCAACCGTTCAATAGCAAAATGCTCAATAAAATCGCGTCGCTTCAAATTATTTTTCTTGCCATTTAACGGCAATGCCAGCTCTTCTTTTGTATTTTTTTTGGCGATGGTTGTATTTAGCAAATCATATGCCGGAGATAATCCAATTTGTTGCTTTCGAGTAATAAGCGAGAAATTTTTCAGGTGCATGTCTTCATTTCCCACCAGGAAATTAAACAGCGTCAATTTAAACAACTTAGCGGACTCAATTTTTGGAAAACTGCAAAACCCTGAATTTGCAACCAGTTCCGCTACTTTTTCCATCGAGCTGCTGTATTTTGTGTCACGACCTAACTGCGACAATTGAGCAAAATCTTCTACTGAACATTTTTTTTTATGGTTCGTTCGATCAAATCGCTTAATAAAATAAGTCATGCTGTTATCTTTAGAGTAAACCAATCCATGCACAGGAACTTCAATATCAATTGTAGCGGCCAATGACATGGTTACCGCCTCGTTTTCCGGAAGCTCCGGGTAATACTCACTTTGCGGCTTTAAAATGTATTGGCCGTATTGATCGATGATCTCAAAACACTGATCTTTGATATTTAATACAGCGCTTAGTTTTGTTTGAACACCTTGAATCGACATGTTCCCCGCGCGTGCGATTGCCTCCATTCGCTGTTCAGCAGCACTGAATACTAATGGATTGAGATGATCCAATCGAGGCGAAAGCATGCGTAATCCGCGCTGAGAATATATTTCTTTGCTGGTATCTATGTCTTCATAGGTGATTGGGCAGCGCTTCATTTCAGCTCCTCAATACTAACTGCACCGACAACATCATGTCCAACATGCAATAACTGTCCGAATAAATCATTTTTATCCAGCTTGTATTTGCGCACCAAGGCTTCAAGCAAAATGCCTTCCGGTAACAGGCCTTCAAAAAAAGGGGGAAATGTATTGAATTCATATTTTTTTTTAGTGACCGGCATCGTCAGTGAAATCGGTGCGCCAGCATAATGATCGGTGTAAGTGACATGATATTGCATATCACCCTCCGCTAATATTCCAGCCTCAATGCCATGAACATATATGCGTGCTTTTCTCATCATTCACCGTCCGGCATTTGTGGGAACGGGGGTTCCAGTTTCATTTGAATATTCAAGGTATCCAGAACATTTAGCAATGTATTCAACTGAATTGTTTGCTTCGCTTTTTCAATATCAAATACAGCGGTTTTACCAACACCGGCCAGCTGAGCTAATTCTTGCTGCGATAGCCCGCTTTTTTTGCGATAGTAAACCACCATCTTGGCTATTTCTTCAGAAGTCATGCTTCATACCCTTATATTTAACGCCTTAATTACTGTTATAGCAGTAATAAGTAGGAATAGATAGATTGGATAGTGTTTTTCAAAGTAAAAACCATGGAAATCACTGTCTTAGCAGTAAAATGTTTGATTTTTTCTTTTTTGAGGCGATAGCTGCATGATAATCGACCCGTTCTACTGCTTTGGCAGTAAAATGCTGACGCGGTGTAATTGATTGAGACAACCCAGATAAACTGTTGGTGATTGTACAAGTTTCCGTTTACAATGAGCCAGCATTTACAACTCATCATGGACGCTATGAAACTTACTCACTTGCAGGGTATTGCCCAGCTTTTGGTGCAAATCAATCTTTTGGATACAAAAAAGGCTGTTTTTTTTCAGCAGGCTGCTTTAAATAGCAAACTTAGTCTGTTGGCATATCTGGTTAATCACAATATTATCTGTTCAACGGTAATCGCATCATCCATTGCACGCTATTTTGACGTGCCCATTTTCGACCTGGATGGTTTTGATATCACATCCATCCCTACTGCATTAATTAATGAACATCTGATTCAACGTCACCGTATCGTGCCTTTATTTACAAAAAACAATCTATTATATGTAGCAACCGAGGATCCAAGCCAACACGATGCCATCAAAGAGATTCAATTTCATACTGGGCTGCACGTTTCACCTCTGGTAGTCGAAACAAATAAACTAACCGGGTTAATTAATCAGTTACTGCATCAAAATGAAAAGAAGGGACTAGCTGACACCGTTAGCGAATCAATTAATGATGATACTGATACCACTGATCACTCCTATAACGATGAACCCGTTGTTAAATTTATTAACCGCTTAATATTTGATGCCATTGAGCAAGGTGCTTCAGACATTCACTTTGAACCCTATGAGCACGAATATCGAATTCGATATCGCCAAGACGGCTTACTCGTAGCCATTGCATCCCCTCCGCCTACCCTGTCAGCTCGTATTACAGCACGAATCAAAGTAATGGCACATTTAGACATTTCCGAACGGCGCGTACCTCAAGATGGCCGTTTTAGAATGCCTATTTCGCAGGCGGATTCAATCCATTTTCGCGTCAGTACCTGTCCAACGGTGGGGGGGGAGAAAATTGTCATGCGTATATTGGATACTAAATTGACCACGCCTGAGATCGACACCTTGGGTTTTATGCCACAACAGAAATCGCACTTTTTAGCTGCCATCGATCGTCCACAAGGCATGGTATTGGTTACCGGTCCCACTGGCAGTGGGAAAACCATGACGCTGTATTCTGCATTAAACATCCTGAATACGGGTGAAAAAAACGTCTCGACTGTTGAAGACCCCGTTGAAATTAACGTACATGGAATTAACCAGGTCAATGTTAACCCCAAAGCGGGTCTTAATTTCGCAGGAACCTTGCGGGCATTTTTACGCCAAGATCCGGATGTTATTATGATTGGTGAGATACGGGATCTGGAAACCGCAGAAATTGCCATAAAAGCTTCACAAACCGGGCATCTGGTTTTATCAACATTGCACACTAACAGCGCTGCCGAAACGTTAACACGCTTGGTTAATATGGGGGTTCCTGCATTTAATATTGCCAGCTCGGTCAGTTTGATTGTCGCACAACGCTTGGTTAGACGGCTCTGCCCCGCGTGCAAAATCATTCGAGACGATCTGAACCCATCCTATAAAGCTCAAGGATGCAACCTATGTACTGATGGCTATCGTGGTCGAATGGCCTTATTTGAGGTCATGCCCATCACCAAGACCATTGCCCAGATGATCGTCTCAGGCGAGCACTCTGTTGATCTGCTCAAACAGGCTCAAGCTGAAGGCATGATAACGATCTATGAAACGGGCATTGAGAAAATCAAACTGGGGCTGACCAGCATTGAAGAAATAAATCGGATCATGGCTGATTAAACATATGCACCTTAACGTTACTTATCAATGGCACGGTGTGAATCAATCCGGTGAAAAAGTCACTGGGATTATTGAGGCCGGTAATGTATTGCAGGCTAAATCTGAGCTTCGTAGGCACGGAGTTATCACGCGACGTATCGTAAAAAAACGTCAATTCATATTAAATCAATCTATAAAACAAACCGATATCACTTTGTTCACACGGCAACTGGCAACGCTTATTAAAGCAGGCATTCCTTTAATCCGCTCATTTGATATTTTACAAAACGGTACAGGAAATCAAAAATTAAAAACCCTGATTAGAACAATCCGACAAGATATCCAGTCGGGGTTTATGCTTGCCCAAGCATTGCGCAAACACCCTCTGTTTTTCAATGCCTTATTTTGCAACATGGTTGATGCAGGAGAGCTATCAGGATCACTCGACACCATGCTTGACAAGATGGCCACACACAAAGAAAAGACAGCCGCCATTAAAAAGAAAGTGGTCAAGGCATTAACCTACCCGACTGCCGTGATGTTTGTAGCTATTATTATCACATGTGGTCTGTTGATATTTGTCATTCCACAGTTTGAATCATTATTTAATAGCTTTGGCGCAGAGTTACCTGCCCTAACGCTCTTTGTGATGCAGGTATCCAAGTTTTTTATTGCTCAATGGGGAACGCTTACCTCTATCATTTCAGTCATTATTTATGGATATATTTATGGCCACAAACATTATCCAAAGGTCACCCACATTAATCATCAAATGAGTTTGAGGCTCCCGATTATAGGTCAAATCTTACAGAAAGCTTCGATAGCGCGATTGACGAGAACGTTATCCATTACGCTTGCCGCGGGCCTGCCCCTAACCGAAGCATTAAAATCCGTGGCTGGTGTCACTGGAAATAATCTCTATGCACAGGCGGCGTCCAGTATTCGGGAAGAAATATCCAGCGGTCAATCCTTACAACATGCCATAAAAAACACAGGGTTATTTCCGTGTTTAGTCACCCAAATGGTCGCTGTTGGTGAGGAGTCTGGAACCTTGGAACAAATGTTGCTCAAAATAGCAGATTTTTATGAAGAAGACGTCAGTAATACTGTTGACGCCTTGAGCAGTTTACTGGAACCTGTAATCATGACAATATTAGGTTTGCTGGTTGGCAGCTTGGTAGTTGCCATGTATTTACCTATCTTGAAACTCGGTACGGTGATCTAAATGATGAATGAACTGGTTTTACTCCATCCACTTGCAGCATATATTCTGGTTGGACTATTTTCGCTAGCTGTTGGAAGCTTCTTAAACGTCCTTATTTACCGCTTACCTTTGATGCTTTACAGCGAATGGCGTATTGAGTGTCGCGAGCACCTACAGTTTCCCGAAGAGCCTGAAGAGGCCATTAATTTATTCTATCCTCGATCGTTTTGTCCCGGATGTAAAAAATTAATTAGCGCGTGGCAGAATATTCCATTATTTAGTTACCTTTTTCTGCGCGGTCGCTGTGGTCAGTGCAGGCAGCATATACCACTACGTTACCCATTCGTAGAAGCACTTTGCATGAGTTTATCGCTCTTTGCCGCCTGGCACTTTGGCTTTACACCCACATTAATATTTGCATTGATATTTATCTGGATTTTGATAGGTCTGTTTTTTATTGATTTACAGCATAAATTACTACCTGATGGATTAAGTCTAAGTCTCTTATGGCTAGGTTTGATCGCAAACACGCAGTCGTTATTAACACCCTTGCCCGTTGCCGTATTAAGTGCTGTTGGGGCATACCTTAGCCTCTGGTTACTGATTAAAATATTTTACTTTTGTACGGGTAAAATAGGGATGGGGAACGGTGACTTTAAATTATTCGCAGCCTTTGGTGCCTGGTTTGGTTGGACGCAGTTACCTCTGATCTTGATTTTTTCTTCGGTATCCGGCGCGGTTATCGGGCTTATTTATTTACAAATAGCAGGTAAAAATCGCGACACACAAATCCCGTTTGGTCCGTTTCTTTGTGTGGCTGGTCTTGTTTCATTGTTTTATGGAAAAGAAATTATGGATGGGTATTGGATGTTAATGATGCGTTGAGAATGCAGATTATCCACAAGTCCCAAAGACATTAACTTTAAGTAGGGGCTCGCGGCGCGTGCCCCTACATAAACCATCGCAGGGACGACAAACACCACGCTTAACCTTTAGTTCGTCTTTGTGCCAAGGCCGAAAAAAATTCCGGTTTATTTAAACCAATTTCTTTGAAAATTTGCGGGACTTTATCCCAGCTATTTTCTTGCTCAATACTTTCAACGACTAACTCAAACCCCTTGTTTTTATCCGCAGGAACTCCCCAACCGTTGATATAAGCCAAACCAAGCAAGCGCATAGCCTGTATATGGCCTGATTTCGCTGCTACTGACAAATAAGCATGGGCGTCCGTATAACGTTCCAGCATCTGACGAGCATTGCTTTCGCTTGCCAATACGCCATCCTGTTGTAGCGTTTCTCTGAACCGCCCGTCGTCCAGCACATTCTTTCCTAGCAAATATTCTGCTGTAGAATCATCCAGTGTGGCGGCTGCTCGATAGACAGCCAGTAACAGCTCTCTGGCAAAGGGACATTTCTTGTGACCATGCAACCCTGCATAAAGACCTGCCAGCTGATGATAAAGGGTAACTTCTTTTGCTAACGTTTCATCACTGGGCTGATTAAGAACCCGACCTTGTTGCATGACCTTTAATTTCTTGGTGATGCTGTTAATTTTAATTCGATTCAACCAGAAAAACATAATATCTCCTTAATTAGCAATTCCTCACGTCATCGCGAGCGAAGCGAGGGATCTCCAGCATGAAGCACGCTGCTGTAACGTCTGAAATAAACATCCCATTCCGTGATGTCGAGGGCCTCTACTGAGCAGAAATAACCCAGTGGAATATTTTTGTGATTATAAAAATACATGCAATAATAAGAATCATTCTCAAAACAAGCAGACCTGATTCTTTCATTGCAGTATTTGGTTTCATTACTGTAACAACAGTTTTTTCAGGTTCTTCTATAGCATAGATTTGTTTATCGATATGATTTGATAGAATATGGGTAACTATTGAGAAAAGAAAACCCAGCAGGGAAAAAATTCCAAAAATCAACCAACCAGCAGATTTTTCACTTACCCCATACGCCACCCGAACCCAATGGGTCCAATCGAAAATAAAAGCAGGAATATTGTAGTTTAAACCAAACGCCACACGTGGCAATATATAAGCAGAAGTACCAAACAAAGCCATACTGATAAGCAAACAAACGAGACCAATGATATAAAACTTCTGATTTTGTTGAAAACGATCCGGTTCCATAATAAATTCCATTTATAGTATAAGGATGATCCTTTATCCAAGATATATGATTAACATAACAAATAGTCTAAGCATTGCCAAGTATAAATATATAATTACACACGGCTGTCGCATTAAAATTACAGGAATTCTGGGCGAACCCATCTATGCTGGTGTTAAATGGTTTTCATTTGTTTTAAAACTAGATGTATTATTTCACTGCAAATATGTATATACTGTGCACAACTTCAATTAAACCGGAGATGAATCGATGTGTCGATTACAGAAATTATTGCTTGCAGCTACATTAAGCCTTACCGCAACGGCTGCTCTTGCGAGCCCGATGTTATTGATTACTCACAATACCACCGACTTAGAATCGAATGCGTTTATTGGTGGCACGGTTAGATCAAACCATCCCACCAAGGCGCATAGCGACAACAGTGTTTCTTGGGTTTCCGTCAGAATGGCGTGTTTTGGCCGTACAGTTGAAGGAAAATGCCCGGCTTTAATTAAGGTGGGTACGAATACAGCTAATCCAGTAGATATCGGCACTGTGGTCATGGATTTAAATACAGGGGATATTTCACCGAAGCAAATCAGTGGTAATGGTTATACTTTGATTGTAAATGGTCCTGGTGAAACTACGTTAATCAGAGATTAATTGGGGCCCCTCGCATCTAAATCGTGAACGCTTGCGTTCACGAACATAAGAGCCCCATTTACTTATTGTGTAACATATCTCGCGGGTTGATCAATCGCCCACACCAACTGCGCACCAACCAACTGCGCATTAACTTTCGCCAGCGCATTCACGTTATACGATGACGTGGTACCCAACGCTTGAGTTTTGTTCACAATTCCATTGTTTGTTGTACACAAATACGTATAACCTACATCCACGCCCAAGTTAGGTCGGAATTGGTAATGTGACCCAATGGATAACGCCCAGCGACTCGCATCTGGCAAGCGTACATCACGTGCAGAATCAACCGTTGGTGTTTGATCATATCCACCGCCCACACGCATCATCCATTTATCCGTCATGTGATAATTCGCTCCAATCGCAACTCTCCATACATCACGATAATCTTCAGTGGATGTTGAAGTAACCCCTGCTTGGCCTGTGGCTGTAAAAGCGGCAACGTGATCTAACTGAATGGTTTTAAATGAACTCCAGCCGGTATAAACCACAGATCCCAGTAATGCGAGTTTAGCATTCACATCTTGATACGCACTCAATGTCAGTAAATCTGGCAAAGTAATCGAATTACTAATCAGAAGATCATTGGTAAATACGGCCGACGAATTAAGAAAAGATAACGTAGGATCAGCCAATGTACCTGTTAGCGTACTTGTACCTGTAAATCGATGCGACATTTTTGACTGGTAATTCAATCCCACACGTGTGTGATCATCATTGAATACACCCATAACACCGGTGTGGAAGCCCATTGCAAAAGAATTGCCTTCATTATTAGATGTGGAATCCCACAGTGTCGGAGGCTCTCCTAAGTGCTGCAGTAAAGTCGGGACACCTTCTACGGCATTAAATTTAACCGAAGCCGATTGAAAATCAAGACCCAAACCAACGGAGAAATTATCGGTTATTTTACCAGCAATATCAGGAGACACGTCGATTACACGCAATTGAGATAATGTCGCGGCGTAACGTACGGGTGAGTCAACACTATATTGAGTGGATAACCCAAATGGCGAAACAATACTCAAACCAAAAGCGGCTCGATCGCCTAACGGTAAAGCGTAATGAATTGCAGGAACCAACGCGTTTTTTGCGGCTTGTATTCCTGAAAATGACTGGTTATATGAAGGCAAATCAGTTGTTGCAAACGTACTGGTCCCGGTTAATTTACTACTAGGAAAAACACCAACACCACTGAATACCAGTTCCTGTTTTTTTAATAGAACCAAACCAGCCGGATTATACCAAGCAGTTGATGCATCAGCCGCTTCCGCAGAAACACCCGCAGCATAATTCCCAATGGCCGCGGCACTACTTTCTGTATATAAAGAAAAAGCACCCGCTTGTGCTGACTGGCTACACATGATGGTAATAACCGCTGTACCGATTAACGATCGAAGAGGATATTGGTTTGTCTTCATGCCTTGATCCCTCGTTTTTGATTTTTATTGAGTAAAGGATAATAAAGGAATGCCTTAGTAAGTCAAATAGATTTATATGCGGAAATGTGTTTTTTTTGTGGGGTTTGCGACATTGATGACAGGGTTTGTTATGCTCGTTCTTGCTGTGGTATTGGCTGAAAATTGAGTCAAGTTCTTTGGATTTTAAATTCCAACACACTTGTATATTTTTATCCGTCCTGCTAATCTGTTCTAATTTTGCACGAGAATAAATTATGCGACAAGTCATTACTAAATTCGGCGGTACCAGCGTGTCTTCTCGTGAAACATGGGAACACATTGCTGCAATCACCCAAAAACATCTAGGAACGGGTGTGCAACCGGTTATTGTTTGCTCGGCTCTTACGCAAGCATCCAATAAGCTGGAACGCATGGTTGATGCGGCCGTATTGGATAAGCATCATGAGCTGTACGCTGATTTATCGACGCTTTATATACAACTTGCTCAATCGTTGGATGTAAACCCCGATTTAATTGCGCTTGATCTCCAACAGTTACAACAATGGTTAACTGGAATAGCTTTATTAAAAGAGGCACCAGCCAAAACCCATGCACAAATTTTAAGTCTCGGCGAATTGATGATGACGCGTCTGGGTCATGCCTTTTTAAATAATAAAGGAATCGATTGCTCGTGGTTTGATGCTCGTGAAGCCTTGCAATCTGTAACCACGCCAAATGGCGGCGCTGATAATTATTTGGCTGCCCGTTGCAATAGCGAACACAACCCTGCTTTGTCGCGACAACTGCTGGAATGTGGCTCCAGGGTCATCATTACGCAAGGGTTTATTGCTGCAAATGCCCATGGGGATACCGTGTTACTCGGGCGTGGCGGCTCGGATACCTCAGCAGCACTCTTGGCAGCCATTCTCGATGCCAGCGTTTGTGAGATCTGGACGGACGTTCCTGGTATTTACACTGCCAATCCTCATCAATTACCCCATGCCCGATTATTAAAACAACTAAATTATGACGAGGCTCAGGAAATTGCATCCATGGGTGCAAAAGTATTACACCCGCTTTGTGTACCCCCTGTTCGACGCGCTAATATTCCAATGGTCGTTAAATATACCTGTATGCCTGAGCATTCCGGTACACGTATATCTCGTGAAAGTGATGACACTGCGCCGCCAATTAAATCCATTCAGGTCAAAAACAGCATTACGCTGATTTCTATTGATACGGTCACGATGTGGCAACAAGTTGGCTTTTTGGCTGACGTGTTTATTGTATTCAAAAACCACGGGTTTTCTGTGGATCTGCTTTCTTCTTCAGAATCCAACATCACGCTATCATTAGATAGCAATGCTAAACTGCGTGATCGTGACTCTCTTGATGCCATGGTTACTGAGCTGAACGGGTTTTGTCGGGCTAAAATTATTGAGCCGTGCAGTGCTGTCAGCCTAATTGGCCACCATATTCGCACAGTGCTTCCACAACTGGGTTCTGCACTGGAAGTGTTTGATGATCAACAAGTGCATTTGATGTCACTCGCATCCAACGATTTGAACTTAACATTTGTGGTGGATGAATCAAAAGCAGATAAATTATGCCAAAAATTACATACCTTATTAATTGAAAACAACCCACAAAGTTTTTATTACTCTAAAAGCTGGCATGAAGAATTCGGCAATCCAACCATACAACGCACCCCATGGTGGGAAAGCTCGCGTGAAGGGTTGTTGAAACTGGCCGAAACACAGTCTCCCTGCTATGTTTACAACCCTCAAACGCAAGTCGGAAAAGCCGATGAATTACTGACATTGACCTCTATAAACCATCTGTTTTACGCCGTAAAAGCCAATCCTCACGCGTCTGTTTTACAAACGCTGTTTGATAAAAATATTAACTTTGAATGCGTCTCACCCCAAGAATTAGACTTGGTTCTGACACTGTTCCCCTCAATTGATCGACAACGGATATTGTTTACACCCAATTTTGCCCCAAAAACAGATTACGTCTATGCGCTGTCATTGAACTGTCATATTACGATAGATAGCCTGTATCCCCTGGAAAATTGGCCTGAACTATTTTCTGGTCATGCTATTTTTCTGCGTATCGACCCAGGTTGTGGTGCAGGTCATCATAAATATGTTTGCACGGGTGGCAATGAATCAAAATTTGGTATTCCGAAAGAGAATCTGGATATCGCCGTAAAAT
>CAMDBQ010000026.1 GCA_945889365.1 Legionella genomosp. 1
TTAATGCAATAAAATCTAAAAATGACAAAGGAGAAATGGTTTACCGACTACCCCATGATGTTGCGCCGCCATCAATCAGCACTACGTTGGCAGAGTTAATTATCGATGTGATTGCAAATGAATCGATGATTATCATTAAAACCAGCCCAGGATCTGCATCTCTTATCGCACGAATCATTGATGACAAACGCTGCCAAGTAATCGGAACGATCGCCGGTGATGATACTATTTTTGTCGCACCAGAATCGGTTGAAAAAATTAATGTAACATTTTCCTTAATATGTGCTTTTCTAGGAGTTATTGGTGCATAATGTAATTTGCAACGTCATCATGAACGCAGTGAAGGACCTCCATGACGCTGGGAATTAATTTTAAACGATTAAATGGAGTTTAACAGTGGAACACGAAACAATGGAGTACGATGTAGTCATCGTTGGCGCGGGACCTGCCGGACTGTCTGCGGCCATTAAACTCAAACAATTAGCTCAGCAAAACAATACCGAGGTCAGCGTTTGCATTCTCGAAAAAGGTGCTCAAGTTGGCGCGCATATCTTATCCGGTGCCGTTCTTGAGCCCCGCAGCTTGCAATCCTTGCTGCCAGATACCTGGCAAACCGCCCCACTCGATACGCAGGTAACTCACGACTCATTCTATTTCTTAACTAAAAAGCGAGCTTTCCATCTGCCTACGCCCAGGCCTATGCAAAACCAGGGTAATTACATCATAAGCCTTGGCGAATTGTGCCAGTTTCTAGCAACACAAGCCGAAGCCCTTGGTTGCGAAATTTATCCAGGATTTGCCGGGTCTGAAGTACTGTACAATACTCAAGATCAGGTAATCGGCGTATCAACAGGTCCTGTAGGCATTGATAAGGCCGGCAAAAAAACAGTTAATTATCAACCCGGAATGAATCTGCACGCCAAACAGACCCTATTTGCTGAAGGATGCCGCGGTCAATTAAGCCAACATCTCATGAATCGCTTTCTATTACGCAAAGCTGTTCAGCCGCAAACTTATGGCTTAGGCATTAAAGAAATATGGGAAATTCCTACTGAAAAGCATCAACAAGGTCAAGTGATACATACCGTTGGTTGGCCAATGAATAATGCGACCTACGGCGGATCATTTATATATCATCTATCTGCAAACCGCGTGGCACTCGGCTTTGTAATTGGACTGGATTATAAAAACACCTGGCTGAATCCATTTGCTGAAATGCAACGTTTTAAAACCCATCCTTTGGTCAGTGAGTTATTAACTGGCGGCGAACGAGTAGCTTATGGCGCACGTGCTTTGAATGAAGGCGGCTGGCAATCGTTGCCGAAACTGACCTTCCCAGGCGGCGCATTAATCGGCGATGGGGCAGGTTTTCTCAACGTGCCTAAAATCAAAGGCATTCATACCGCGATGGAATCTGGCATGCTCGCGGCAAGCGCTTGCTTTGAATCGTTAAAAATTGAGCAGCAAGGCCAAATTGAACTCGTAAGCTTCCCCGAAAAAATCAAGCAATCCTGGATGGCAGACGAGTTATATAAAGCTCGCAACATTCGCCCAGGCTTTCGTCATGGCTTACTCTTAGGATTAGCAAATGCGGCCTTTGAAACCTACATTACCCAAGGAAAGTCACCTTGGACACTAACAAATCACGCCGATAATTTAACGCTGAAGCCCGCTGATCAATCGAAGAAAATCGATTACCCAAAACCCGACGGTGTTCTCACGTTTGATTTGTTATCATCCGTCTATTTAACCAATACCTACCACGAAGAAAATCAACCGGTTCATCTTAAATTAGCAAATACATCATTAGCGATCTCTGTAAATTACAAACAATACGCATCACCAGAAACCCGCTACTGCCCAGCCGGCGTTTACGAAATATTACAAGAAGAAGAGGGTCCAAAACTACAAATCAACGGACAAAACTGCATTCACTGCAAAACCTGTGATATCAAAGATCCACGCCAAAATATAATATGGATCGCACCCGAAGGCGGTGGTGGGCCAAACTATGTAGGGATGTAAACGATATTTGCAGCGTAGCAACTGGGTGATGATTAAAGCCAGTTTTTTAAAGGATTTCCAGCCTTTATGAAAAAAGCCTTCGCACAATTTTCTGTTCGCCACACTGATTTAACGATGGAATCTTGCCAAATTAATCGGCATGTTGCTACTTCAGTCGTAGGAGGCGCAAAGCGCCAGTGACGTGCCCAACAAAATGGGGTTCGCCCAGACTCTCTGTTCATCACATTGCTGTCTTGCCATTTGTAAAAGGGAAAGGTAGACTTGCCATCGCACACCATCTAAAAAGTCCCAGTGGCGCAGCTGGATAGCGCGGCCCCCTCCTAAGGGGCAGGTCGCAGGTTCAAATCCTGCCTGGGACACCAATTAAATCAACAAGTTACGCTTGATATATTTTTATTATAGAGATGATTTAATTTTCAGGGATAACCACAGGGATAACCAAAACAATTGGTACTAAATTCACAGTAGTTAATTTGAACAACTATTTTCCATCTTTTTAGATAGTATTTGAATAAATATGTATATTCGAGGCTTATCTGAAGTACCATTTACTTTTTCTATCCATGCATCAGCAATACGATCATCATCCATCCAATCAATAAATGTTGAAATCAACCCTCTGGGAACGTAGCCTATCTGTTGAGCTTTACCATCCATAATATCAATTGCTACTTCTTTGGTGACATGGTGATGTTGAATAGGAGAAAAAGCTACAGGGGTACCAATGTTCATTTCACTAGAATGATTACTAACCACATGCCGATATCCAGCGGCTTCAATTAACAGCTCGCAAGCACTATCAGCATTGTTAAACGGATGAATAATAGAGAATCCATCTGATGGCAACTTTGCTCCCGAATAACCTAATAGTGCGAAATCGCTAAACGTGCTACTGCTCTTTAACCTTAACGCTTCTAAATATTGTGGAAAATCACCTCTTGATCTGGGTGGCAAGCGACGCATAAATGCGTCCAAAACATGATGATGCGTTTTTTGAATATCTTGAAACGCTGGGTATGATTCAAAACCCATTTTTTGGGCTTTAATAAAATCTGCTGTATCAACTAAATAAGTGAGATTAACATCTTCGCCAACGTGGTTAATTTCCGCAACAATATAGCGCGTTCGATGTTTTTCATCTAATGATTGCCAAGCTAGCAAAAGCTTTGTCGGCTCAATAATGTGTTCAATAAAATGCATAACTAACACCCAAGCGCTTTCAATATACGATGATATCGCCAATTTAATAATTTTAGCATAAATGAAGCTCGATCCGTTGTTAATACCACAGGAACATTAAATTTAATAAGATCACTCAATATACGCTCAAAAACACTTTCATCGATCATTTTCAAACAATCTAACATTATTTTCTTCGCTTCAGGAAATACTTCTATCAATTTAATAAGCATTTCACAATGCTTTGTACTCTGAGTGTCAGCGATTGTCCATTTCATATGATGCCAACCCTTGGATACATAATTTTCAATATATTGAGCAGTATCAAACTTGTTAAAATTACACGCCTTAATTTCATGCCCCATGCTTGTTCCATTATCAAACACAGGACAAAGACGTAATTTTTTAGCATATCCATCAGGGGTTTCAATAACGCACCAATTGTCTTGGTGACGATCGGTGTTGCCAATCAGTGCGTCAAATAAAAACGCTTTTGCCCAATATTCTTTCCAATCCAGCGCTATCGTTGACTGAGATTGTAGCTCCTCAAAAATTTGTATAACAGTAGCGAAATTATGCTGCTTTCCCTTCTTCCGATCAAAATCGGGAATGTATTGTTGGCAATAATCTCCACCGGGGGTCGAGCTCGCATCAGTGGGTGATAAAAACCACTCTATTAGTGCCGCAGACTGGTCCGCCTTACTATCATATGCCGTAAATGCAGGAGGAACAGGCACATCCATAGAAGAGCCAAGACGATATGCAAAAATCTCCATCCAAAATTGCTCTGGATAATTATGGGATGATCGCTTGAAAAGATATCGACTGTTAGGCTTTAAATAATCATAAGGCGCGGGATCTGGGCAATAAAGCAAAGTCTTGTCGCGCGCGCCTTCTGGATACTGAGCATATTGATCATCTCTATACCAAAAAGCAACATCGATTGCTTCGTTGTTATTTTGAGCAAAATTCATAACTAATTCTCAAAAGGCATAAAAAATAGAGTCCGATATACTATGGTATTTAATCAGCGCTTACTAGCATCGCAGATGCTACCATGGACAGCGAATAATTGTCTAATTTTTTATCTATGTAAGTCAATTATTGTTTATTGCTCCCAGCTCAATTATGATGATCTGGTCAAACACTCTGGTATCTAGCCCCCTGTGGCCTTCATATTCTTTAACTAAAGAAATCATTCACTATTCCCTGAAACAGCAAGCCCATAAGGAACATATATATTTCGTACGGCGTCATCTTGATTAGCAAAAGCAGAAAATCGATGCCACCAATTATTTCCTCCGTCATAAGTTACGAAGCTAATGGGCTCCCATTGCCATGTTGGTTGACGACCACCTGCAGAAACATATCCAATTGCCGTACAGTACTCGCCGTTATTATTACATGTAATCGCATTAAATGTCCCCTTGTAATGTCTAGGTAAATTATCCTGAATCACCCAGCTTGAACCTCCGTCAATGCTTTTATAAATAATCGGCACAGAATTTTTTTCCCCAGCAGCCATACAATATTGATCATTATTTTGGCTACATGTAACTGCATTAAGAGCACCACCTTCGGTTGATTCAGGGATATAAGATGTCCGGTCATCTCCTCCATTGGCCGTTCTGTAAATTATTGGCTTATGAGGCTCTTTTAAAAATCCAACAGCAATACAATTTTGCCCATTATTATTACAGGTAACTGACTGCAGCGATGCTCCTGATCCACCAATATGTTCGTCAATAACTTTGACAGTCCAATTTATACCGCCATCTATACTGGTATAAGCTAAAAATGATGTGGCATTGTAGATTTTACCGTCCCGCGAACTACTATGATTCCCAACCGCGGTACAATATTGACCATTACTACCACTGCAAGAAACAGCCTGAAGTACAGTACCATAAGTCCCAAATGATTCCGGATAGTTCGGTGCCCAACTTTTTCCACTATCTGAACTTGTATATACAATCGGGGCGATATGACTTTTGGGAGCGCTATATCCACCAACAGCAACACAATACTCTCCGTTCTCACCATTGCAAGTTATGCCATTGATGCCGCCAGAGACTCCGGTCTGTTTTCCCATAACATGAGGCTCCCAGCTAACTTCCTCATCATGACTGGTTCAGCCTGAACACTATATCCGATGGATTTACCCGTAATTTCAGCCACGTTCATTGATGGATAAACAAAAAACCCCTCACAAAGCTTGATTAAAACCTCATGAAGGGTACTCTTATGTTCGACCAAGAACAAAGAGGCCTTAAATGTATCATAAAATATTAAAAACCCCCAGCTTTCATGCGCTATTTGTGTATATTGATGACGAATTAGCAGATAACACACGATCTGAAGCCTGTCCATATTGTGATGGATCCCTATATCAAGCAGATTACCCCCGCAGTCCCCTTGGGTTACCTGCGTCTTGTCGTGAGTATTATGATACTCGACGCAGCCTTTGCTGCGGAGATTGCCGAAAACGTGTGACGACACCATCGGTTCGATTTTTTGGTCGGCGCCGTTTTCCGGCGGTGATTATGCTGCTTATTTCCGCGTTCATGTCGAGTGGCTCACGGCGTCGCTATCATCAAGTAAAACACTATTTTGGTATTAACATTAGCTTGCGAACTTGGGTGCGCTGGCGGCGTTGGTGGCAAGAATGTTTTATTGGCTCGGCCTTTTGGAAGCAAGCCAAAGCACACCTGCCGCTGACAGCCCTTGCTGGCTTGTTTCCACGTCAACTTATTCTGATTTACCCCGGTCGGCTTTCTGTGCGACTGGAGAAAGCCTTGCAGTTTTTGGCGCCACTGACAGCGGGCGATTATCGCGCTGTCTAAAGGAGGGTTGTATTCGCGCAGAGTATGCATATTTAGATCAACCAATATCTCAAGTAGACTCTGAAACTTCTTAAACAAGCAGGAGTTTTTATGAGCAACAAACAACCCGATGCTGGCACCCGTCAGGAACGGTGGGCACGATTTCGCTTTTCGGTTATCGGTCCACTCTTGTCAGCACCTCCCGATCCCGGTCAGTTGCAAACGGAGCTGGCTATTTTGGCGAGTAAGCAATGGCGTCACCCCATCACAAGCCTGCCCGTTCATTTTGGACTATCCACGATTGAACGCTGGCTTTATCAAGCCAGACCGGAAAATGATCCAGTCAGCGCTTTGCGAACAAAACGCCGTTTGGATGCTGGCACAACCAACACGCTGTCGGCTCAACTGAAGGTACTTATCCAACACCAACATCGATCGCACCCCAGCTGGAGCTACCAGTTGCATTTCGATAATCTCAAAACAATAGTAAAAAAATCACCTGAGTCAGGCGAGCTACCGTCTTACAACACACGTCGCAGATATATGAAGTCCAATGGATTTTGCAAACAACGCGGACGGAAGATACGACACACCGAGGGCGCCATACTGGCCGCTGAGCGACTAGAAAAACGGGAAGTCAGAAGTTATGAAGTCGATCACGTTAATGCCTTGTGGCATCTTGATTTCCATCATGGGTCACGCAGAATTTTGGGTCGTGATGGTCAATGGCATAAACCATTGTTACTCGCCATTCTGGATGATCGCTCCCGTCTGATTTGTCATGCGCAATGGTATATGGATGAAACCGCTGAGACGCTGGTACATGGGTTTATGCAAGCACTCCAGAAACGCGCCTTGCCCCGTGCATTGATGAGTGACAATGGCAGTGCGATGACGTCGGCTGAGTTTACCGAAGGACTCGCTCGACTGGGCATTTTACATCAACCCACACTACCTTATAGTCCGTACCAAAATGCCAAACAGGAGGTATTCTGGGCGCAAGTTGAAGGTCGATTGATGGCCATGCTTGAGGGTGAAGAAGAAATAACCCTGTCGTTACTGAATAAAAGCACCCTTGCATGGGTTGAGCGTGAATACCATCAAAAAGTACATTCCGAAATTGGCAGCTCACCACTTGAACGCTATATAAAAGATGCCGATGTTGGCCGACCATGCCCTGACAGCGCAGCGCTGCGCCATTCTTTCTGCACGCAGGTGCATCGCAGGCAGCGCAAATCAGATGGAACATTCAGTCTGGATGGCAAACGCTTTGAAGTGCCATCGCAATATCGCAATTTAGAGATAGTACATATCCGCTACGCACGGTGGGACTTGGGCTCTGTAAAACTGGTCGATCCTCATACCAATACGCTGTTAAGTACGATTTATCCGCAAGACAAATCGGAAAACGCATCAGGTATCCGTCGCGCTTTCACCCAACCCTGTGAACAAGACCACAACGAAGAGCTCGTAACAACGGGCATAGCACCTTTGCTCAAGGAACTGATGGCTGAATACGCGGCCACCGGACTTCCTCCGGCCTATTTACCCAAAAGGGGATCTGAACATGAGTAAAAAATTACTGGCTCTCTATGGTTTAAAATACAATCCATTTATCTCGGACATCCCTGTGGAAGCCTTATCCGTTTATCCAAAGCTGGAAAATTTTTGCTGGCGTGTTGAACAATCCCTACTTCGCGAAGGTGGTTTTGCTTTAGTGAGCGGCGATCCCGGCACGGGTAAAAGTGTTGCCTTGCGCGTCTTGGCCGATCGACTTTCACGGGTACGTGATGCACAGCTCGGTGTTATCAGCCATGCCAGCTCAAGGCTTGCGGATTTTTATCGCGAACTGGGTGATGTTTTCTGTGTGCCGCTCACGGCCAGTAACCGCTGGAGTGGGTTCAAAAATTTACGTGAACGATGGCTTGCTCACGTTGATAGCACCTTGTCACGTCCAGTGTTGATCATTGATGAAGCACAGGAAATGTCGCCAGAAGTGTTAAGCGAACTGCGGTTGTTGACCAGCATGCAGTTTGACTCGCGCAACTTGCTCAGCGTCATTCTAGCCGGTGATCAACGATTAAATGACAAACTACGTCGTGATGATCTGATGCCATTGGGTAGTCGTATTCGAGTGCGTCTGATCACGGAACAAGCTAGCGTTGAGCAGCTGACTCGAACAATGGAACACCTATTGGAACATGCTGGCAATGCGGGGTTAATGACCGATGGGTTGATCAATACGCTCTGTGAACATGCAGCGGGAAACAGTCGAATCCTTTGCAACATGTCTGGTGAACTGCTGGATATGGCGGCACGCTTAGAGCGCCCACAATTGGACGAACAGTTGTTCTTTGAGTGTTTCACAAGCTCAATACCATCAAACAAACGCAAAAAAACTTAACCGGATATAACGATGAAATACGTGGTCATTGAAGCACCAACACTTACCGATGAAGCAGCCGTTAATTTACAGGACTTCTTTTCTGCACTGATGGATGCATTCGGGGAACATTATCATTATCAAATAGAGCGTTATTATCGAGAGTCAGTCATTGGAACCATGGCTGATGTTAATATGATGGAGGACAACCCACCTTTCTAATCGGGAAAAAATACGGCAGGGAAGCTGTGCATTTTATGACGTGGTGCAACCATCAATTATCGTGGAAAACTGACCATCAAATTGCGTGAGCACGCTCAATAAGCCTGACTTTTTGCGACAGAACCCTTTATCGTATTACACCTAATGATCTTTTCGCTCGTTTTATGGTCGCCATTGAATATCCGTCACCACTTGCTTGATCTTCAATTGATCTATTAACTTTCCCCAATCCGACCAAGCTGACTTTTGCTCATCTGCATAAACTGCACGCTGATAAGTTGCTACCAACTTATTTAATGGCTGATGGTTCAACATTTTTTCAATAACATGCGGCTCTGTTTTCAAATATTCCCCCCAGGCCGTAGCTGCTGATCTACGTAAATCGTGAATACTGAATGGTTTCATATCAACCAATGGCGCAGAGTCAGTAATTTTCTTTTTTGAACCTGTGACGGTACCACGTAACCGCGCAATAACACCCGTCAGAGTATCAGCATGAATATGGCCGCCATCTCTATAATGCCCTGTATCAAAAACAAACTGTGAATTACCTGATATGGGTTGTAGTGAGTGAATGACGTTAACTGCCAAGTCAGGAAGATAGATAGTGTGTGCTTGACGATTTTTGGTCCTCTCTGATGGTAACAACCAAACACCTGCATCAAGATTTAATTCATCCCAACGCATAGCAGCAACTTCCCCACGTCTTGCGCCAGTCAGTATCAGAAGTTTTATTGCACTGGTGGTTACAATGGACATTGCCGATATCTTATCGCTAGATTGTGTTGCTTCACTGGCTTGCTCCAAAGAGCCCCAGAGCCTGCGTAATTCAGACAGTGACAATACACGGTCGCGCGGTCTGCTGGCGGTTGCAGCAAAATCTTTTGGCTTTAACAGCCGTGCCGGGTTCTGATCGATGAGATGGCGGGTTAAAGCATAATCCATCATTAGATTCAGTGTGGACAGGGCTTTGCGGGTTTCTTCTCTGATACCCTTGCGAGTCATGGCATCCAAGGCCGTTGCTAAGTGCGCTCGGGTTATATCTCGTGCGAGTATGTTTCCTAATATTGCTTTCAAATGAAGCCGCCAGCGGTCCTCATGGCGTTTAATCCATGTGGGGGTAACTCTACAAGTAATCTTTTCAAACTCAATCCAGGTATCAAATAGCACTTGCATGGTGATGGCTTGCGCATTAGCGGCAATTGCAGCGGCTTTAGCAGTACGTGGATCAATTCCCTCAGCTACCAATTTACGCAGCTCAATGACTTTATTACGAGCTTCCTTCAAGCTAACATCATTTAATGCTCCAATTGGCATTCTGAATAACTTACGATCGCCTGGTAAGCTGAAAGAAAACAACCAACTTTTAGCACCACTTGGACGCACACGAAAATACAACCCTCCCCCATCATGAATCCTGTACTCTTTATCACGTGGAGCCGCATTATCTATAGCCTTTGCAGTGAGTTTACTCATAAAAGAACGCTCTTCTCTGTAATCGCTTTAATCTCTTTATCAAAATCAGATTCAAAAAAACGATCTTGAACAATACGATATTTCTCAAACTCGCTCTCTGCATGATCTTTCGCGATTTTTGCGCTGATTTTTCCTGCATTTTGTAATACATCACGTTCATCAAACTCAAGAAATTTATCTAATCGTGTGGCCCAGTCCTCCATCGTCATAGGAATTTTCCGTTTGGCACGATTTTCTGCTAATTCCAAATAGGCATTGACTATACGACCGAGGGAATCCAGTTCTTCTGCGTTCAGGTAGTTTTTTGCAACAGGTACATCAGTCTTAAGAATTTTTCCATCTGGACTATGTTCCCAGCTCGTGAGCCCCATATGCGGTTTGTTGCTGTCAGCGCGTTCGACCACGAGTTCTGATGCCGTGTGACCATGAATAGCATAGTGCAGTTTGTTTTGTACTTTAGCGAAAAAGTCTCTTGTGGTTGGGGCATTTTTATTGTAATCCATGCTGGTTGCGTAAATGTCCGTGATTTTCTGGTAGAAACGACGTTCACTGAGGCGAATTTCTCTGATTTCAGCTAATAACTGTTCAAAATAGTCTTCGCCAAGGAAGCTGCCATTCTCAAGTCGTTTTTTATCCAGAACAAAGCCCTTGATGGCAAACTCTTTTAAAACTTTGGTTGCCCATTGGCGGAATTGCGTTGCACGCGTGGAGTTAACTCGATAACCAACGGATATGATTGCATCCAAGTTATAGAACAGAGTGTTGTAATTCTTACCATCACTGGCAGTTATCCGGAATTTCCGGATAACTGCATCTTCTTGCAATTCACCGCTAGCATAAATGTTTTTTAAATGCTCACTTATCGTACGCACATCTACATCAAACAACTCAGCCATCAATTTTTGAGTTAACCAAATAGATCCGTCTTCGTAACGGACTTCAATACCGCCCTCACCTGCTTGTTGTGTAAAAATAAGAAATTCAGCCGTACTATTATGAATTATCAGTTTGTTTTCTGGATGTTGCTCGTTCATACTATGTCCTTGTTTTGAGGTTGGAAGTAACTATTTTGGTGCCTACGTAGGTGACTACAAATATCTGGATTCAGGAGTATTGTATTGGACGAAAATAGACAAAGCAATAGCCTGCAAGCCATATTTTATAAGGATTAATGGGTTTTATTGGATAACGATGGACTTAATACCTTGCGCCTCCTAAGGGGCAGGTCGCAGGTTCAAATCCAGCCTGGGAAACCAATGAAATCAATGAGTTACGAGCATTCATGGCAAGCAATTAAGTTAGTATTTGCATGATAGTATAGCCTCAGGTATAGCCAAATTTGTTATTACACCACATAAAACGGGGTAATTTACTTTATGGCTTATCACTACAATTCAAATACCAATGTGCAATACAGTTTGCAGGTGCATCGCAAAAGTATTTCTCGTAGACTATGCCCCAATGAGTAAAATTCACGGAACTATTGATTACTCGGAACAGCCCCCTGGCCCGCGCCGGAAAAGTGGTCGATCGTGTCGTTAATTTGCGCAAGCAATGGCTCTACTTGCTGGTCATCATGGCTTTGTTTCCTAACCCATAAAGTGAGCAG
>CAMDBQ010000027.1 GCA_945889365.1 Legionella genomosp. 1
ATTTAGACGCTCTAGCAGGCAAAAACGACCGCGTCGATCTTGCATCAATTGGCCATCACGCAACATGGCACGCAGACGAAACCCTATGGCTTCCTGCTTGCTTTCTTCTTCCACACCCAATTTATCAACCAGCTGGTTACGTGACATAGGCCGGCCAAATTCCTGAAGCTGCTGCATAATCAGCTCACGACTGGGAATAGGTTCAGCGTAGTTCTCGCTTTCTCGTTTAAAAAAGGGATCCGTTACTTTTTTCTTTTTGCTCACAGTTCACCGTGTGTTTCATATAATACTTTCAAGTCTATACCTAATTTAGTTAAGTTAACATTAAATCACATTTCGCCATGGTCATCAGATCCCTCACTGCGTTCGGGATGAGGTTATGGCGTTACAACGTTTTGCCTTTGTCTTTTAATCTCACGGCGTTTAACTATAATGCCTGCCACATCTCCACCGATATGAGATTCACCGCGTGCTTTAGCCAACAGGCTTTGTTTTTCTCGCTCAAGGTAGCGTTGTTTTTGTGTGTCGGTTTGCTTACTTATGCAATGGTGACAACTAATGCCTTGAGCATATGCTGGATGGCTTTTATCATCTTCTGTGATAGGGAAACGGCATGCATGGCACTGCAGATAGTGCCCTTTTTCCAGCGCATGATTAACCGTTACGCGCTCATCAAAAACGAAGCATTCACCTTCCCATAATGACTCATGTTCAGGCACGTCTTCCAAGTATTTTAAAATGCCGCCTTCCAAATGATACACTTCGTTGAAGCCCAATTCTTTTAAATAAGCCGTGGATTTTTCACACCGTATTCCGCCGGTACAGAACATGGCTACTTTTTTATTTTTTTGTGGATCCAAATTCTGCTTCACGTATTGAGGAAACTCTCTAAATGTAGTTGTTTCAGGGTTTATCGCCCGCTTAAACGAACCGATTTGAAATTCATAATCATTACGCGTATCAATGACGGTCACATCATCTGCCGCAATTAATTGATTCCAATCTTTAGGCTTGACGTATGTACCCACTATTTTTTTAGGATCGATACCTTCAACACCCATGGTTACAATTTCTTTTTTTAATTTGACCTTGGCTCGATTAAACGGCACAACCTCATGGAATGACTCTTTATGCACAATGCTATCAAGACCAGGTTGCTCTGAAAACCAGGCATAAAGCGCCTCAATGGCCTGTGTACTACCCGCAACTGTGCCATTAATGCCTTCTTTTGCCAACAAGATCGTGCCACGAATCCCCTGATTCTGCATCAGTCGCAACAGGGGGAGTTTCAAATCACCAAACGACTCCAGTGTCACAAATTTATAAAGAGCGGAAACAACCACGTGATCCATAATTCAATCCATAACAAAAAAATTAGCCAATTATGTGCTATTTTTGTCTGAAATTCAATTTTGGTTCCAATGTTCTCATTTATACAAGCCCTAAGTCTTGCGATCCTTTCCTCAGTGAACTATATTTCCATTATCCTACATAAACATTAATAGTTGACATGGCAAAAATAGCGCTATATTTAGCTGGTGGCGGAGCACGAGGCGCCTATCAAGCTGGCGTATTAAAAGCGATCAGCCATATATTGCAAGTCAAAACATTGCCTTTTACGATGGTCAGTGGCGTGAGCGTGGGCAGCATCAATGCGGCTATCCTTGCTCAGCATGCCGATGATTTCCCCCTCGCCATTGAGAAACTTGATACCTTATGGCGCGAGATCCATTGTCAGCAAATTTTCAATTCAAGCAATTATGAGTTAGGCAAGTCTGTCGTACGAAATTTGGGCCATATTGTTATCAAACAACGCCAGACCGGACGATTGCTAGACACAGCACCTCTCCACCAATTCATCAGCGACCACATTGATTTTGATAAAATCAGAGCCAACATCAACAATGACCTGCTGGAGTGCGTGGAAGTCATCAGTCATTGCTATGAAACTCAACAAACGATTTCATTTTACCAGCATCGCCAGGCAGATTTTGAAGATTGGTGTTATCCACGCCATATCAGTCAACGCGCAGAAATCGGTATGGAGCATATTCTAGCGTCCAGTGCTCTGCCTCTGTTCTTCCCAACCGTTACAATCGACGGATTACATTATGGCGATGGCAGCATGGGGCTTATTTCACCTCTGCGTGGAGCCATTCGGCTGAATGTTGATAAAATTCTGATTTTGGGAACGCGCCCTTTGCCCACATTTGCAGAGCCTGAAAAACTACGTAACCGCGACATTGGTTTTGCCCATATCTTGGGTAACATGCTAAATGGTTTATTTCTTGATAACCTGGATCGCGATATCGAAACCGTCAATCGCATGAATGATATAGCCCGTTTATTATCCATCTGGAAGAAGCGTCACTCGCCTTGGCGACCCATTGAAACCATGCACCTTCGTCCCAGCATGGATGTATCTAAAATAGCTCAAGAAAAATACCTGGCCATGCCAACATTATTGCGTTTTCTGCTAAATGCATTGGGCGCACAAAGCCACTCAGGGGACTTATTGAGCTTTTTATTATTTGAAACTGAATTTACATCGGAATTAATCGAACTGGGCTATAACGATACGCTGGCCAATTCAGCCGCCGTTACCGCGTTTTTTAAATAAGGTTGCTATGCGTGCGTTAAATATACTTGATCAACTACTCTGCCAAGCCGATACGGCTTTGCGTACGTTATTTCCCCCGAAACATCGAGAAAGTAATCGTATCAATCCAGGACAAGCGGCAGTATCACCAACAATGAGCCATGATGAAACGCGCCTCGTTGCAGGATTAATGCGAGTGAATCATGCGGGTGAAGTTTGTGCGCAAGCGCTCTACCAAGGACAGGCCTTAACTGCGAAACTCACTGCCGTCAAAGCGCAGATGATGGAAGCGGCTGCAGAAGAAGTGGATCATTTGGCCTGGTGCGAGCAACGGTTGCGCGAATTGGATAGCCAGCCCAGCAAACTGAATCCACTATGGTACAGCGGCTCATTTATGTTGGGCGCCCTGGCGGGTCTGGCCGGAGATCGCTGGAGCCTTGGGTTTGTTGCTGAAACGGAACGCCAGGTTGGGGCGCATTTAGAACAACACTTACATAAAATCCCAAGACAAGACATGAAAACTCGAGCTATACTCACTCAGATGCACCAAGACGAAACGCATCATGCTGAGGTTGCCCACGCGGCCGGCGCTGCTGATTTACCGGTTTTTATTCAAGATGCAATGAAGGGCGTATCCAAGTTATTAACGTGCAGTAGTTATTATATATAAGGCGGACTTTTCATAAGGGACATTCGAAAATGGACCATACCACGCTCTTTATTCTGTTCGTCATCTTCATGGCTTATGTTTTTGATTTCACAAATGGTGTCCATGATGCCGCCAATACGATAGCCACCATCGTAACAACAGGGGTTTTAACCCCGCGCCAAGCAGTGATATGGGCCGCGTTCTTTAATTTTATTGCATTTATGTTTTTCAATTTGATGGTGGCCAAAACCATCGGAAATGGACTAATTGACCCCAGTATTGTTGACGTCAAACTTATTTTCTCCGCACTGATGGGGGCAATTTTTTGGAACCTGATCACGTGGTTTTTTGGTCTACCATCGAGCTCGTCTCACGCACTTATCGGTGGATTAGCCGGGGCTGCTATAGTTCACGGCGGATTTGGCACGCTTAAACTGGCGGGATTCCTCAAAGTTGTGATTGGAATGTGTCTTTCACCCGTTCTTGGAATATTAGCCGGTTTAGCGATGGCTTATGCATTAACTCGCTTATTTCGTAATACGTCCAAACAAAGATCAAATACACTATTCAAGGCCTTTCAACTAACCTCATCTGCATTGTTAAGCCTGACGCATGGCGGTAACGATGCACAAAAAACCATGGGTGTTATTGCAGTATTATTATTTTCAGCATCCTGGCTGGAGGGGCCTTTCTATATCCCGTTTTGGGTCGTGATTTCCTGCCATGCGATGATAGGCTTGGGCACCTTAACGGGTGGCTGGCGCATTGTTCACACGATGGGGACAAAAATTACCCCCCTCAACACCTTGCGTGGGTGTGCTGCAGAAACCAGTGCTGCAGCGATTATTTTTGCCGCCACAGATTACGGCATACCCGTTTCAACCACGCAAACCGTCACGGGATCCATTGCCGGCGTTGGGCTACTCAATGGCTTTTCCGGCACACACTGGCCCATGTTACGCATCATTTTCATCTCCTGGCTACTCACCATCCCCGCCGCAGGCCTTGTTGCCGCCAGCATCGATTATCTTATTTGATGCTATTAATGTCTTTTTTGCGTAACCAGTCCATGTTAGTATATTGCCCGGGTGATATTGCATCCAGATAAGCTGTATCCTTAAAATAGCGCGCTGAGAAACTACTGCCTCGTCTTACAATTTCGGTACGTTATTGTCCTCCCCACGGAGGTGGGGATCCCTGATGTGGAATATTGATCATGTTGAGCATGAATCCACGCCTTCGCGGGGAGGGCAGGATAAGGGATCGTATTTGCAGGACGAGGCACTACTCTAAATGGCATATATTAAATGAAGCGCAGACTTACCGTCTTATTATTGATTGCTGGCCTACACAATGCATCGGCTCAAGACAACGCGGTATGCAGTCATTCACCGCATTGGTTTAAGCATGCATGCCTCCGATTGCACCAAGTTTGGACCGAGGGTGAGAATGAACTGTATCTCCCCGCCTATGCTTGGCACAACCGTTACACATACGATCCCAGCAAAATCCCCTCCTACAATGAAAATCCTTGGGGTGGGGGATTAGGTAAGAGTTTTTATGATGAAGATGGCGATTGGCACGGACTTTATGCCTTCGCTTTTTTAGACTCACACAAAAATGTTGAACCGATTGTGGGTTACGCGTTTCTAAAAGAATTGCACATCAATGAAAACACTCGAGCCGGCGCAGGCTTCGGCATATTGGCTACCGCTCGCCCAGATATTTTCTACAACATCCCCTTTCCAGGCGTCCTGCCTTGGGTTTCGTTTAACTACCGCAAGGCATCTTTATCTGCAACGTACATTCCCGGCTCTAAAAATGCAGGTAATGTATTGTTTTTAATCGTTAAGTACGTTCTTTAGCCATAAAGCTTCGCTCTGGATGACGTGGGAAGTTACAATCAAAATCAAAAAGATGGCGAGTGTCTCGCATATCGCTCAGAAAGAAACAACGCCAAAATAATCAAACTCAAGCCGCAGGATAAACGCAATAAATCCGGATGCTCATTAAAGAACAAAACAGAGACGACGATCGCCAATGGACTTTTCAGATTATTAAGCGCTGCGAGTGTGCCAGGATCGGTCGTTACCGCGCCCTTATTCCACCAAAAAAAACAAATGCCTGAAGCAATAGATCCCAGATACAACAAAATAAAAAACTGTTGCATGGATACACGAGCGAAGCTACCCCAGCCATGAAACCAGGTTGTTGATAGTGCCGATGTGACAACGGCGCCTACAAAAAGTAGTGCATAGACATCAAGGTCGTTTACTTCTTCATGGTGTTGCCGAAATCGTCTGTATGCTATTTGGCCATAAGCAAAACAAATATCCGCCATTTGAACAAGAATAAATCCCGTGAGAAGATCGTTATTCCCAGAATATTGATAATAAATAATTAAGCCACCTATAACCGAGAGTGCTGCGGTCATGAAATAAAACGGCGTGAATTTTTTTGCTAACCAATCATGGATGATAATAATATAAATGGGTGTTAACGTCGTAAATAGTGCCGCTTGATGTGCATCCAAATATTGAAACGAGCGCATGAAAAATAAGTACATGGCCCCATATTGAACCGCGCCAATCACAGCTAATTGGCAACCATCTGATATGGAAATCTTTTTAAGCTTTAAAAATGGCAAGAAGAGCGGCAATGCAAATGCCATGCGACAAAAGGTCACAAAATTGGGATCTAACGAGGTTAAGTTAACTTTTATTAGACCGTATGAAAAAGCCCAAACAATGGAAGCGATGATTAAATAATTCATGGAGTCTCTAATAAGATCAGTGCATAAGCTGTCTGTTTTTTAATGCGAACCATGCTAAACATTACACCCGGTTACTGCGTCTACAAGTGACAACGTTGGCTTAACCTTGCACGCTGATGTGCGCTACCAAATAGAAAAGCCAGAGGCAGCCATTCGTCAAATTAATGGCATTGAGACCATCCCATCAGTTTTATATCAGCGGTTTTTCGTTTCTCTTTGCGAAAACCCAAGGTATAAGCACAAACAGGAGCATGCCGCCGATGAGAAATGATTCAAAAAATGCAACGTTATCAATTGGAATTTGCGTGGGCGGTACAAACCCTATCAGGATGGTGACAAGACAGCACAGGAAACCTATGCCGGCAACAGCCCACATACCCCAATTTCCACCTGGTATTTTATAGGCTCTGTGTTGATCAGGTCGGCTATATCGCAATTTGATGGCAGAGGCAAACATAAACATGTAGGCCAATAAGGCCAGTTGCGCGCACATATCACTCAATATCCAATAAGCAGCATTAATTGACTCTACAAAAATGATCACCGTGCTGAGCATGGTAAAAATCACGCCTTGCGTCATCAAAATAACGGTTGGAGCGCCATGGCGGTTCTTGTGTGAAAATTGGCGTGGCAGACAACCATCGTGAGCTGAGACTAAAAGACCCTTGGTTGGCCCGATAATCCAGGCCGCCATACAGCTGACACCACCCAAGATCACCAGGCCCGCTGTTACCGGAGTCATCCAGGGCATGTTGTATGCATTAAAAAATATAGCATAAGCATCAATGAAACCGGATACCACACTGAGCGCATCTTTGGGCACCACGATAACGATTGCCAATGAGCCTAGCACTAATGTAGAAAATATAATGAGGGTTGAATAGGCTAGAGCACGTGGATAATCGCGTTGTGGATCTTTAACTTCTTCGGCATGGATAGCTGACATTTCCATGCCGAGCAAGCCAAATAATACCGCGGAGAAGATTGATAAATTACCCACTGAGCTAAAGTCGGGAAGCCATGTTGATGACGGAACATTTTGAATCGGGTTGCCTTGAATTAACCAAATAACACCCAAAATAGTGATCCCGACCATAGGGGCGATTGTACCTAAAGTAGCACCCAGAATACTGATGAGGCTGGAAACCTTCATACCAAAGCAATTGAGAAACGTAAAAAGCCAGAATAGGCTAACGATAGTGCCCCATAAATAATATCGATTGTTTGCTAGTTCGGGAGCAAACAAATAAGCCAGGGTAGCTGCAATGAAGGCAAGAATGGTTGGGTACCACACCACGTTATAAATCCATTGTAACCAAATGGTTATAAACGCCGCGCGTCGACCAAATGCTTCGCGTACCCAAACATAAATACCGCCGTTTTGCGGGTAGGCTGTGGCTAATTCTGCTGCAACCAATGCTACGGGGATAAAAAAGAAAAATGCGGCAAAAATGTAGTAGGAAACCAGTGAGAAACCTAATTTTGCTGTGATCGGCAAGGTGCGCAGGCTGTCTACGGCAATTACGTTGATCATAACTAATGAAAACACACTTAACACTTTTTTAGGAGGATTCATTTGAAACCCTTAGTTGGTTTATCTGCACCGTGTGCTCCTACGATACGGTTCACGGCGCAGATTTTGTAATCACAAATTACGTAATACGTACTGCAAAATTCCACCGTGACGGTAGTATTCGATTTCATTTGCAGTATCTATACGACACAGGACGTTGATTTTTTGCTTGCGACCATCTGTATGGGTAATGGTTGCGGCAAGTTTATCACCCGGTTTCAGGTTGTCATTTACCGCAATACTGATTCGTTCGCTGCCATCAAGGTGCAGGGTTTTTCTGGTTGTACCTTCCTCGAATTGCAATGGCAACACACCCATACCAATTAAATTGGATCGATGAATCCGTTCAAAACTTTCTGTGATCACAGCTTTCACGCCCAACAGGTTTGTGCCTTTTGCAGCCCAATCGCGTGACGATCCGGTACCATATTCTTTACCCGCAATAACAACCAATTCTTGATGATCCGCTTGATAGAGCATGGACGCATCATAAATCGGCATGGACTCACCCGTTGGAATATAACGAGTAAAACCGCCGGTGATTTCAGGTGTCATTTCATTGCGAATACGAATGTTGGCAAATGTTCCGCGCATCATTACGTGATGGTTGCCACGTCGTGATCCATAAGAGTTAAATTCTGCTTCTTTCACGCCTTTGGACTCCAGATACAAGCCGGCGGGAGAGCTAGCTTTGATAGATCCAGCAGGGGAGATGTGATCCGTGGTAATTGAATCCCCTAACAGCGCTAAAATATAAGCTTGATTAATGGGCTTAATCGGCAGAGGATTTTTGCTCATGTCTTGGAAAAACGGTGGGTGCTGGATGTAGGTTGAATTTTCATCCCAATCGTACGTGGTTCCACTCCCTGTTTTAATTGCTTGCCATTCCGCATCGCCCAAGAAAACTTCGGCATATTCTTTACGGAACATACCACCGGTGACTTTGGCGACTTCTGCTGCAACTTCAATGTTGCTAGGCCAAATGTCTCTTAGATAAACATGGTTGCCGTTTTTATCCTGACCAACAGGATCATGATTTAGATCAATGCAGGTTGTTCCACATAAAGCATAAGCAACAACCAATGGAGGCGATGCCAACCAGTTTGCACGCACTTGTGGGTGAACGCGACCTTCGAAATTACGGTTACCAGAAAGCACAGAACAAACCACCAAATCATTATCAGCTACGCTGTGGCCAATGGCATCAGGCAATGGGCCTGAATTACCAATGCATGTTGTACAACCATAACCCACAAGATTAAATCCCAATTGATCAAGATACGTTTGCAATCCTGCCTGTTTTAAATAATCAGTTACAACTTTTGAGCCAGGGGCCAAAGATGATTTGACCCACGGTTTACGTTGCAAGCCCTTTTCCAGTGCTTTTTTAGCCACAAGACCCGCAGCCATCAATACACTTGGGTTTGATGTATTGGTACAACTGGTAATTGCTGCAATAACCACATCACCATGGTGAAGATCAAAATCATGACCTTTAACTGGAAACGCTTGGTATTGTTCTGTTTTTTTACCTGATTCGATAAGAAACGCATCAAATTCCAGAGGCAATGTTTTTAAGGTTACTTTGTCTTGTGGACGTTTCGGTCCCGCGAGAGAGGGCTCTATAGTGGTGAGATCAAGGCTCAGACTATCGGTAAAGACTGGATCTTCGCTGTCTTTGTCATACCACATACCTTGCGCTTTACTATACGCTTCAACCAGGGCGATGGTGTGCTCATCGCGACCAGTTAATTCTAAATAACGCAGGGTTTCTTTATCTACAGGGAAGAATCCACAAGTCGCACCATATTCTGGTGCCATGTTAGAAATGGTCGCACGATCGGCCAATGGCAGTTCAGCAAGACCGGGGCCATAGAACTCAACAAATTTACCTACCACGCCTTTTTTACGTAGCATTTGGGTGACGGTTAACACGAGATCAGTCGCGGTAATGCCTTCAGGTAATTTACCTAGCAGTTTAAAGCCAACCACTTCAGGAATAAGCATGGATACCGGCTGACCCAGCATTGCAGCTTCAGCTTCAATGCCGCCTACGCCCCAGCCCAGAATGCCTAAAGCATTGATCATGGTGGTGTGAGAATCTGTGCCGACCAAGGTATCAGGATAAGCATAGGTAACGCCATCATGTTCGCTATGCCAGACCGTTTTGCCCAGATATTCCAGATTAACTTGGTGGCAAATCCCCGTGCCAGGTGGAACAACCTGGAAATTAGCGAAGGCTTTTTGACCCCAGCGCAGGAATTCATAACGCTCATTGTTGCGGTGCATTTCAATTGACGTATTAACCTTCATTGAATCAGGTGTTGCGAATTTATCTACCATGATGGAGTGATCAATCACTAAATCAACAGGTGATAAAGGCGAGATTTGATCAGGATCCCCACCCATTTTAGCAACAGCAGTTCGCATTGCCGCTAAATCAACAACCGCAGGCACGCCTGTAAAATCTTGCATTAATACGCGAGTTGGGCGATAAGCAATTTCATGATCGGACGTTTTTGTATTGAGCCAGTTTGCAATGGCTTTGATGTCAGCAGTGGTTACCGTTGAGCCATCTTCAAAACGCAATAAATTCTCAAACAAGACTTTAAGCGAGTAGGGGAGTCGGCTGATTCCTTTAAAATGATTTTGCTCCGCTGTCTTGAGACTATAATAATGATATATTTTACCATCCACGTTCAATTGCGCTTTCGTGGAAAGACTGTCTTGACCAACGTTCATGAGCCGACTCCTGAATTCAAAACGGTAATGATAGCTGAAAATTAGCAAATATTCATTGAGTTTATTGCTAAATAGACGCTATTCTTTTGCCGGATAAAATACACATGCATCAGCTGATATTGAGCAGGCGTATCCCATGTTCCCTTCCAGCCAATTGTAATCTGTACGGGCCGGGATCTTGACGGATATGGGCCACCAGATTGAATAATAGCCGATTGAGTTTTGATAATTGCATACTATACCGCGTCCAACGCCTGCTACTAATATATTGGCACGGATAAAACGGTTGTTTTTATCGCCTTGGGCATCGTGGTCTGAGAAGGGATCGGCAATCCATGGAGGCGGGATTTTTCCCCATTGTAGTGAGCTGGTTGCGGGATCGGGGCAGGTTGCTGATTGGCTCTGGAGTGAGAAGAATAGGCTGATGATTGTCAGGGTTATTTTTTTCATGGTTTAGGCTCCGCTGGAGTACGCGGTTTGCGCCGCGTGCCCCTAAATACAACGATCACTCTGGTAACGACATTAAGCTGGCATTTCCACCTGCCGCTGTCGTATCCACTGTAAATGTGCGCTCCACGCATAGTCGATGTAAATACTGTGGTCCGCCGGCTTTGGGTCCCGTTCCGGATAACCCTTCGCCACCAAATGGTTGTAAGCCAACCACAGCACCAACCATGTTGCGGTTTACATAACAATTACCTACATGCACATGTTCGCGAATGTATTCGATGGTTTCGTTGATCCGGCTGTGTATCCCTAATGTCAGACCGTATCCTGTTTGGTTGATTTGGGAAATCACATCATCCAGTGCATTCTGCTTAAAACAGATTACATGTAAGACTGGGCCAAACACCTCATTTTCCAATGCATTTATCGAATCAATTGCAATCGCAGTAGGGGGCATGAAATGCCCTGTTTCAGCTTCATCAGTCAAGGTGCACTGGTAAATCAGTTCATATTTTTTCTGCATACTAGCCACATGTGATTTTAAGAGTCGCAACGCGTCTTTATCAATTACGGGACCCACATCGGTTATTAACCAGCGAGGGTCACCTACGCGTAATTCAGCCATAGCACCTTTGAGTAAAGAAACCATGCGAGGATAAACGTCCTCTTGGACATACAGTACCCTTAATGCAGAACAGCGTTGGCCAGCACTGCCAAAAGCCGAGGTCACTACATCTACGGCCACTTGCTCAAGCAATGCTGAAGAATCAACAATCATCGCATTTTGCCCACCGGTTTCGGCAACTAAGGGGATGATTTCTCCGCCACGCGTGGTCAGTGTCTTATTGATCAAGTGGGCGGTTTGCGTTGATCCGGTGAAAATAACCGCTTTTATGCGT
>CAMDBQ010000028.1 GCA_945889365.1 Legionella genomosp. 1
TAATTCGGCAGTTGTTGATCCAAAAGCATTTGATGAGAATAGTTTTGTTGATGTGCAGTCTGATGTGTGTATTATCCCTCCAAATTCATTTGCACTGGCACGCACCGTTGAGTATTTTCGTATTCCGCGCGAAGTACTGACGATTTGTCTTGGCAAATCCACCTATGCTCGCTGTGGAATTATTGTAAACGTCACCCCTCTTGAACCTGAATGGGAAGGGCATGTGACGCTCGAGTTTTCCAATACAACCACGTTGCCCGCTAAAATATATGCTAATGAAGGCGTGGCTCAAATGATATTTTTAGAGGCCAGTGAAGTATGTGCTGTTTCTTATCGGGATCGTGGCGGCAAATATCAGGGGCAGGTAGGGGTAACGCTACCACGAACCTAAGTGGCAAACACCATGTAGGGGCACGCGGCGCGCGCCCTTTTATAAATCCAGCCTATTATTGCCGTTAATCTCAATAGCATGTCGGCCGCGCGATTCATTAATCC
Source organism: Legionella genomosp. 1 (assembly GCA_945889365.1). Taxonomy (GTDB): domain Bacteria; phylum Pseudomonadota; class Gammaproteobacteria; order Legionellales; family Legionellaceae; genus DDPF01. Next base: position 496 of record CAMDBQ010000028.1, read on the forward strand.
GCTCGCGCAATCCTTTGCCGGGTTTGAAATGAGGGCTATATTTAGCAGCCGTCAGTACACGTTCGCCAGTTTTTGGGTTATGGGCATTGCGTGGTGGCCGATAATGCAAAGAAAAGCTCCCAAAGCCACGAATTTCAATGCGCCCACCTTTAATGAGCGAGTCACTCATTAAGTCAAGCATATGATTGATACTATCCGCTACCTGATCTTCAGGCAGGTGTGTCATTTTTGCAGCAATACTTGCAATAAGCTCAGATTTAATCATGCCGACCTCAATTCAAAATCTTTTGATGATACCCCATTAATATAGACTTGAGAGAAATTGTCAACTGATTTTTTTACGTTCTTGAATGTAAGCTCTGACTACCCCCCAGCTCATCTGCACTGTGGTTATTTTTTTTATAATAAATGCATTTGATTTTAACGCCTTACTGGTGGTAATAACGGTTTTGCAGTGGGTTGTTTGTTCTATACGCTGGCTTATTAAACCCCATGTTGACCCGAAAAATCCGGTTGCATTGATAAAAACCAGGGTTGCATTGCTGTATTCGAAATCTAAAAAATTGCCATGAATAAAGCGTATCGTTTTTGCTGCCGCTTTATAATCAGGCAAACGAGAAAGAGCGTTTTGCTGCTCACATGCAGCTTTGTGCAGCGTGCTAAATAGTTCAATGCCGTTGCTTTCCTGAACATTAAATACCATCGCACAAGCCAGTGCCGCCGTACCTGTGCCACTACCTAAATCATAAAATACGGTGTTACTGTCAGGGCGTGTCAGCGACAATAAAGCGATAAATGAGATGAAATCAATTTCCCCATAGGTATATTCTATTGCATCGTGTGTGCTGCGTGCATCGCGGGACAACGCGAAGCCGTTAACTTTAGAATATAGCTGAAGATAAGCCGCTCTATGTTTATCCAGGCTTAACGAGTCACGCCAGCGTTTTATGGCAAAGGCTTGCGACCAGCGAGGATAGAGCAGAATCAATATCAAAATAGAGAGCAACAGCAATAGAATCAACATTGTTCGTTGTGACACCTGGCAGAAGGTTGTTTTTACAGTATACTGTACATAATACAGAAGTGCAGGAGTTCCTCATGTCAGTCAATTACGCCCAGAATTTTTTTTCGAGTAGCACGCCTGAAGCGCTAACTGACGATCAGATGCAACTCAAAAATAAATTTGATTCGATATACCACGAGTTAGAAGCATTGGTGCGATTGGGCTCGGAAAAAGGCGGGCTAAACAAGAACGACTTGCTGAATATTTATATTCAGGGAATAAATAGTACTAACGGGACATCCTGTGCTGAAACTGAGTTTGGCACACAGCATATATTTGACGGCATTCTCAGCAAGCATAATCCTAAATTATTGGGTACTCATGATGACTATGTAATGAGTGAGTTGATGCATGCACTTGCCCGTGGCGTTAGCATTGGGTGCATGAGTTTCGACGCTATTTTAGAGGGCAAGGGCCACGTATCGTTGCGGGCATAGTAGGGCGCGCACCCTTTCTTCGCGAGTACTACTACATCATTCCCTGCTCCCGCATCCAGTCATCACTCGCAAATTTGGACATATAATTGCGAATGGAGTCGGGCAAAATAACCAAGCACCGCTGCCCGGTTTTTAGTGTTTTTGCTGCTTGTAAAGCAGCCCACATCGCAGCACCGCTGGAACCACCAACCAATAGCCCTTCATCCCGTATCAATTGTCGTGCAGTATGAAATGAATCCTTGTCATTGGTTTTTATGTAAGCATCTACCAGGTTGTTATCGAGTACATCCGGGAAAAAATCATACCCAATGCCTTCAATCAGGTAAGGTTTGATTTCATCACCACCACCAAGAATGGAACCAATCGGGTCAACACCGATCACTTGAATGGCCGGGCTGTGTTCTTTTAAACGTTTGGCAATACCGGTTATGGTGCCGCCGGTGCCTACGCTGACCACCACCATGTGTAAATTATCACCAAAGTCGTCAATAATTTCTTGGGCAGTGCCCTTATAATGCGCATTTGGGTTGTCAGGATTGGCGTATTGATCCAAAATGTGTGAGTTAGGAATGTCCTGCTGTAATTGTTTTGCTAGCGATATATGACTATCCGGATCGTGAGAGGCCGCTTCTGAACGTGTCCGGTAAATCGTAGCGCCCAGGCGTTCAAGAACCACTTGTTTCTCATGGCTCATTTTATTTGGCATGGTGATGATCACCTTGTAGCCCATAACGGCACCTGCAAGGGCTATTCCTATGCCGGTGTTGCCCGATGTGGGTTCAATTAACGTGTCGCCCGGTTTGATGCGCCCATCACGCGCCGCATTTTTAAACATTTCATAGCCAATCCGATCCTTTACGGAACCGCCAGGATTAAAAAATTCACACTTTGCATACAATTCACAGGCAAGATCTGCGCCCAAGCGATTAATTTTCACCACGGGAGTATGACCAATGGTTTCCAGAATGTTTGAATAAATCATGATTGTCCTTAAATAGTGGCTTGTCTCACAAATATCATAACAGTCGTCAATATTAAAATCGATGCATGTTTAATCACTTGCAAGTTATGGGGTCGGGGGTATAAAATGCCTGGTTTATTTCATTGGGCTAAGGATAGAACAATTGACAGGAGGGAGCGTGGGCTCTTTGTTAAAACACAATACCATGGTTGCATGCCTTTGCGCGATATTAACCATTAGTGCGCCTATGCATGCGGCCGATGCTTACTACCCAGCATATCCTCCCACCATGCCTGCGGGAACTCCTCAGCAAGAAAGCGTGATTAAACGTGGGGAATACTTGGCTAAAATAGGCGATTGTCTTGCCTGTCATACCAATATGAAAGGGGGTACACCCGCTTTTGCGGGAGGCCTGTCAATTGCAACGCCGTTTGGCGTATTTTACAGTCCCAATATTACGCCTGACAAAAAAACCGGAATTGGTAACTGGACCGAAGCTGATTTTGTTCGTGCGTTGAAAGCAGGCAAAGATCCCAAAGGACGAAATTATTTCCCGGTTTTCCCCTACATCTATTTTGCCAACATAACTGATGCGGATGCAAAGGCATTGTACGCTTATTTTATGAGCATCCCGTCTGTTGAACAGCAAAACACATCGCTGCCTTTCCCGTTCTCCTTACCCGGCGTACGTTCAACTTTGCTGGGGTGGAATGTACTGTTCTTTTACCCGAATAATAATGAGTTTAAGAATGATCCAAATGAAACAGCCGTGTGGAACCGCGGAAAATATATTGTCGATGGATTAGGTCACTGCAGCATGTGTCATACGCCTTTGAATCCCTTGGGCGCGCCTAAAACAAGGTTTTATTTAACCGGCGGATTTATTGATGGGTATTGGGCACCGAACATTACCAAAAAGGGCTTGGAGTCAACTAGTCACGCTGAAGTTGCTAACGTGTTTGTAACCAACGAGCTACTGAACAATGCTGGTTCCGTGGCAGGCCCGATGGCGGAGGTTAATCACAATAGTTTACAGTATTTAACCGAAGCCGATCGCATGGCTATTGCTGTGTATTTAAAAACTGTGGAAAGCGAAGAGTGGGTTGGTCTGCCTCCGTCAAAAGAGCCTCCTACCGTAAGACGTGGAAAACAGGTTTATATGAGCTCCTGTATTCTTTGTCACCAACATGGTGAGATGACTGCACCGCGCATTGGCAATGGTTCAAATTGGTATCTTCGTCTTAAAAATAGTGGCTTATCCGGTCTGTATCGTCACGTTATAAACGGATACAACAGCATGCCGATAAAAGGTGCCTGTGTGACCTGTTCTGATAATGACATGATCGCCTCGGTTGATTACATTCTTGATAAATCGCTGTCACGCTCTCAGCGTCTTGATCTTTCCTCAGGTGGTCCGAAGAAATTTCCAGCCAATGCTAAAGATATTTATAATGAAAATTGCAGTGCCTGCCATAATGAAGGGCAATCAGGCGCGCCTATCCTTGGCGACAAGAAGGCATGGGAGCCACTGATTGCGAAAAATATTGACGTGTTGGTTGAGGGCACGATTAAAGGCAAAAATCATCCTGTAAACGGTGGCTGTAAACGTTGTAGTACAGGTGAGATAATCGATGCGATAAAGTACATCGTTAGCCAGTCTAAAACCAAGGGCAATTATACATTATGGTAAATCAATATTCAAAACGAGGAACAGACATGTTAAGCCGGTTAAACGTGTACAGATTATTAACCTTACTCTGTACGTTAGCAACCACACCATTCGTGTCGGCTGCTGATCCATGGCAGATGAACATGTTTAAAGGCGTGACGCCCATGAGTCGTGACATCTATGATTTGCACATGATTGCAATTTTAGTCTGTGCAGCGATAGGTGTGGTTGTATTTGGCGTTATGTTTTATTCGCTTATTCACCACCGTAAATCCAAAGGGTATAAGGCCGCGTCATTTCATGACAACGTCAAGCTGGAAATTATCTGGTCAATCATTCCTTTTTTGATTCTTGTGGGACTTGCTGTGCCTGCAACAACCGTCCTGATCCGCATGGATGACAGCAACAGGTCGGAAGTAACCATTAAAGTGGTTGGGTCTCAGTGGAAATGGCAATACCAATACCTGGATCAAGGCATTAGTTTTTTTAGTAGTTTGTCGACACCTTATGCGCAGATTCAGAATCAAGAGCCTAAGGGCGAATGGTATTTGTTGGAGGTTGATAAACCACTGGTTTTACCTATTAATAAAAAAATTCGATTTTTAGTCACGTCCACAGACGTGATTCACTCTTGGTGGGTACCCGAACTTGGAATAAAACGCGATGCCATACCTGGATTTATGCATGAAGCATGGGCTCGAATTGAAACCCCAGGGGTGTATCGTGGACAATGTGCGGAGCTGTGCGGTATTGGTCACGGCTTTATGCCGATCGTGGTGCAGGCTGTGAGTGATGAGGAGTTTAAGCAGTGGGTTGCAGCTCAACCTAAAGTAACCGACCAATACGCTAGTGCAGTAACAAAGTCGGCGCCTATACATGCCAACATGACGCGTAACGAGTTGATGCAGCTAGGCCAGGATAAATATGAAATGATTTGTTCGGCTTGCCATAAAGCAGATGGCAAAGGCATTCCGCCTATGTTTCCGGCATTGAAAGGCAGTTCAGTATCGGTTGGTAAGCCGATATCAAGGCATATTGCGATGATTTTGAACGGTGTACCAGGAACCGCAATGCAGCCTTATAAAGAACAACTCAGCAATGAAGAGATTGCCGCCATTACAACCTATGAGCGTAATGCTTGGGGAAATAATACCGACGATGTCATTCAGCCCGCGGACGTTGCCAACGTTCGTCAGGATAATATCCAACAACCCAAAATGGTTAAAAAAGCCCAAGCTGGAGGTTTGCGATGAGTCAGGTACTAGCACACACGACAGATCATGATGATCATGGTCCGCATCAAGGTAAAGGAATGATGGGTTTTATCAAACGTTGGTTGTTTACTACCAATCATAAAGATATTGGCACGTTATATTTATGCTTGGCTTTGTTCAGTTTCTTTCTTGCAGGAGCGATGGCGTTAGTTATTCGTTATGAATTACTGCAACCCGGCCACCGGTTTATTGACCCTAATTTCTTTAATCAGTTGACTACGATGCATGGTCTGATTATGTTATTTGGTGTCGTGATGCCGGCGTTTACTGGTATGGCAAACTGGCAAATACCCATGATGATTGGTGCGCCAGATATGGCTTTGCCTCGCTTGAATAACTGGAGTTTTTGGTTATTACCTTTTGCTTTTGTGTTGTTGGGTTCCACCATGTTTCACGCTGGTGGCGGGCCCAATTTTGGTTGGACGATGTATGCTCCATTGTCTACAAAATACGCGCCACCCAGTACAGACTTTATGATTTTCTCAATTCACATGATGGGACTATCTTCGATTATGGGATCAATCAACATTATAGCCACGATTCTCAACATGCGCGCTCCTGGCATGACCATGATGAAAATGCCGATGTTTGTCTGGACTTGGTTAATTACTGCCTTCTTATTAATCGCTATCATGCCAGTATTGGCTGGCGCTGTTACAATGATGTTGGCAGATCGTCATTTTGGCACTAGTTTTTTTGAAGCAGCGGGAGGCGGTGATCCGGTATTATTCCAGCATATTTTCTGGTTTTTTGGTCATCCTGAAGTATATGTTTTAGTTTTGCCTGCATTTGGTGTTATTTCTGAAGTGATTCCAACATTTAGTCGTAAGCCTTTGTTCGGTTATCACTTCATGGTATACGCGACGGTGAGCATTGCGGGTCTATCCTTCATCGTTTGGGTGCATCATATGTTCACCACAGGCGTGCCCCTCGGCGCCGAGTTATTCTTTATGTATACCACTATGTTGATTTCCGTACCTACAGGGATCAAAGTCTTTAACTGGGTAAGTACGATGTTCAAGGGTTCGATGACGTTTGAAACGCCCATGCTATTTGCCGTCGCGTTTGTATTTTTATTTACCATCGGTGGCTTCACCGGCTTGATGTTGGCTCTGGTACCTGCTGATTATCAATATCAAGATACCTATTTTGTAGTGGGTCATTTCCACTACGTTTTAGTCCCTGGTGTTATTTTTGCACTGATGTCCGCAACTTATTACTGGTTACCGAAGTGGACCGGGCATATGTATAACGAATGTCTGGGTAAATGGCATTTTTGGTTGTCTGTCATATCAGTTAACATTGCATTTTTCCCCATGCACTTTTTAGGTTTGGCTGGTATGCCACGCCGGATCCCGGATTATGCATTGCAGTTCACTAACTTCAATGTCATTTCATCGATTGGCGCATTCATATTTGGTTTCTCACAATTATTGTTCCTGTATAATGTGATTCGTACAATACGTCACGGCAAAAAAGTAGATGGCCGGGTTTGGGAGGGCGCACACGGTCTGGAATGGACGCTGTCTTCGCCACCACCATACCATAGTTTCGTAACGCCACCAGTGATTAATTGAGAAATTTGCCGTCTTTGTGAATCCAGGACCACAAGGCGCGCGTCATTCTTCCGATATGTTGATGTAGAAAAGGCAATATAAATGGCTGTAAAAAATCACGTAAAATTAGTGGCCACACTTGCAGCCATAGTATTAGGCATGTTTGCCTTCGGTTTTGCACTGGTGCCAATCTACAACAGCTTGTGCAAAGCCCTAAGTATTAATGGAAAAACTAATACTGAAGCGATTGCCTATGATCCTGTGACGGTAAAAGTAGCGCACGATCGCACCGTGATAGTTGAATTTGTGGCAACCAATAATAGTGGTGTCCCTTGGGCGTTTTATCCAAAAATCCACAAATTGGCTGTCCACCCTGGTGAAATTACGCGGTTATCCTTTTATGCGGAAAACAATACCGACCATCGCATGACGGTTCAGGCCGTTCCCAGCGTAACGCCAGGTATTGCAGCAAAATATTTAAAAAAAACCGAATGTTTTTGTTTTACCCAACAAACACTAAATGGTCATGAAGCAATGGATATGCCATTGTTGTTTCATCTGGATGCAGACTTGCCCGCTAATGTACGCACTATCACATTGGCCTATACATTATTTGATGTGACCAATCGGGTCACCAACTAGGAGAGTTACATGGGATCGCACGGCACATATTATGTCCCTAAACCTAGCCACTGGCCATTAGTTGGTTCAATTGGCTTAACCACACTGTTAGTGGGTGCAGCCTCATGGATGCATGTTGATTGGTACGGTCCATATGTGTTTACATTGGGTTTTGCTACACTGATATTTATGATGTTTGGTTGGTTTGGCCAAGTCATTTATGAAAGCCAAAAAGGCCTTTATGATCTACAAGTTGACCACTCATTCCGCTGGGCTATGTGCTGGTTTATTTTTTCTGAAGTCTGTTTTTTCGGGGCATTTTTTGGCGCATTATTTTACTCCCGATATTGGACTGTGCCGTTTCTGAGTGGGGAAATGCATCCAATCACGCACATTACCCTATGGCCTGATTTTAAAGCCATGTGGCCGATGCTGACCAATCCGAATAATCAGACGTTTGTTGGCGCGTATGAAGCCATGGGTGCATGGGGTCTGGCTGCCATCAATACGGTCCTTTTGCTGACCTCTGGCGTCACTATTACCTGGGCGCACTGGGCATTAAAACTTAATAAACGCCGTCAACTGGAAGTCGGATTATTTTTAACCATAGCCCTTGGCGTGCTCTTCCTGTGCTTGCAAGCATATGAGTACCACGAAGCCTACACAGAACTAAATTTAACCCTGGATGCAGGTATTTATGGTACTACATTCTTTATGTTGACCGGTTTTCACGGTCTTCATGTGACCATTGGAACGATTATGTTGATCGTCATTTTGGTGCGCTCATTACGTGGACATTTCACACCAGAACGGCATTTTGCCTTCGAGGGTGTAGCATGGTACTGGCACTTTGTTGACGTGGTCTGGTTGTTCTTGTTTATCTTTGTTTATTGGTTGTAATGCATGTCTAATTTGAAGCTGAAAGCTGCTCAAGCAGCACTGGCCGACGTTGGTGACGATGACAATCTGATCATCGGCGTAGGAACGGGCTCTACCGTTAATTATTTTATTGATGAACTAGCTAAGATACGCCATCGAATTGATGCCTGTGTGGCTAGTTCTAACGCTACTGAAGCACGTCTTCGAGCAATCGGAATACCAGTGATAGACTTAAATGCTGCCGGTGATTTGACTGTCTATATTGATGGTGCAGACGAGGTTAATGCTCGGTGCGAAATGATTAAGGGCGGTGGTGGTGCACTGACTCGTGAAAAAATCATTGCCTCAGTCGCCAAAAAATTTATTTGTATGGTTGATGAAACCAAGTTCGTCCAAAACCTTGGCTTATTTCCGATAGCGATTGAAGTGATTCCCATGGCACGAAGTTATGTCGGGCGCGAACTGGTGAAGCTAGGTGGGGATCCTGTTTATCGAGACGGCTTCCTTACTGACAACGGCAATATTATTCTGGACGTACACAACATGACTCTTGGATGTTTGCCTAAGACTCTTGAGGATACGATTAATACCATTCCTGGTGTAGTCGATAACGGCATTTTCGGCTCACGGTTAGCTGATAAGGTTTTGGTCGCAGGAAAAGACGGTATGAAGGTGTATTCAGCTAAAGTTTGAATTGAGATCCACTAAAAAGGGAAAAGAGACTAGGGCATTTAGTAATGTCAAAAATACATACAGAATCATTTCATACTGTCTAATTTTTTAAATATTATGCCAATAGCTAGCTCATAGCTATGTAATGACATTTGTGCAACGACCTGTTGCACAATTTCATAGGCTATCCATGCTCCGAGCATTTTTATTAAACAGCTCTTCCCATCTGCCTTTGTGTTAGCCATACCGTATCACTTTGTATTGGCACTTCAGTTTTTAAACTGCCATCTTCAGCTTGATAAAGCAAAACCTGATTGTTCATTGTATTTAGCATTTATTTCTATGTGCTCCAAACAGCCGTGCGAGTAGTCCAAAAACAAATGATCCCCAACTGACTCAAATACCATGGCATAGGTTTCATCATTTTTGATCAACTCCATAGCATGAGTAGCCGCAACAAGTATAACCAATTTATTAAACCCATCCATACCCGCCTTAATCACACGTTATTGCTTGATTTAGCTAAAGAACCACAGGAGCAGAACAATATTTCATCGTGCATCGCGCTTTAATCACCGCAAGTGAAAAAATACATTGTCGCTTGCCTATTGATCGAATATCAAAAATGGCTAAAGTCGAGACAATGTGGTTTTTGAAAAAGCCCCCAAATAGGCCCCCAGTTATGTCGCGTTTACTCGGTAATCGAACCCAATTCCCGTATATCAATCCTTAATGATGGTTGGCTCATGCGACATTCTTATGACATATTGTAAGATGTAGTTAATCGGAGGTTGTTTTCATGTTTAAGCCAAAATTATAATCACTAACTCAATTGCAAATACGCTCACAATGATAGAGCGAGCACGCGGATTTTTAGAAGCGGCCACTCTTTCAGATGAATGGGTCGCCAAGATGCAGAACAAGGTGACGTGGTCAAGCAAATTAATACAAACCAGTTAAGCTACCTTCTTTAATTCCATCATTTCGACCTCAAACTGCCTTTCTCAATTAAACGCCTATAAAATTCACTCGGCTTATTACACTTCCAGTCGAATTGATGGCTATTGAATAGCAATTTACTGTGTGCCACTATGTACTAATGAAAACAATCAAAATATCAGCATCGATTCTATCTGCCAATTGGGCCTGTTTAGGAAAGGAAGCCCATGCTATTGCAGCCGCTGGAGCCAATGAGCTTCATATTGATGTGATGGATAATCACTACGTACCCAACCTAACATTTGGGCCGCGCGCGTGTGAGTGTCTCAAGAAAGAAAATCTACCTATCCCGATGGATGTACACCTTATGGTGAAGCCTGTTGATGATTTAATTGTCGCTTTTGCCAAAGCAGGGGCTTCTAGTATAAACATTCATCCCGAAAGTACGGAACATCTAGATCGCAGTATCACACTGATTAAAACACTAGGATGTAAAGCGGGAATAACCCTTAATCCAACCACACCGATCGACCATCTAGATTACATTTTAGATAAGCTTGATCAAATTTTAATTATGACTGTTAATCCTGGTTTTGGTGGCCAATCCTTTATTCCCAGCATGTTAAAAAAAATCGAAGATGTAAGACGACGAATTAAAGATCAAGCCCATATGATATCTATCCGTGTGGATGGTGGCGTTAACGCTTCAAATATCGCTGCCTTAGCAAGAGCGGGGGTTGATACCTTTGTGGTTGGTTCCGCTCTTTTTGAAAAACCTGATTATTCTCTCGCCATGCAGGAACTACGGCAAGCATTGGATGGCTAGCCATTCTCCAAGCACTAGTCCCACAATCTAATTCCGCCTAATATGCCTTCAATATTATTTGAAATTTTCACACCTTCAGGCAAAGGAAATGAAATTTTTTCTGCGTAGCCACCACCTAAATATAAATATTGATAGTTAAACGTTTGCTGCAATAAAAC